>CAJXLD010000337.1 GCA_913055595.1 uncultured Altererythrobacter sp. | reverse complement strand
CCCATCGCTCCCGCGTGGACGCGCTCACCGGCCTGCTCAATCGCGGCGCATTCCTGGCTGAGGTCGAAGACCGTCTGGAAATGCACGGCGCGATCCTGATGATTGATGTCGACCACTTCAAGACGATCAATGACACCTTCGGCCACGGCGCCGGCGATGATGCCCTGCGCGCAATATCAAAGGCTCTGGCCACCAAGGCGCGACCAACAGACCTTGTCGGGCGGCTCGGGGGCGAAGAGTTTGCCGTCTTCCTGACGGGCTGCAAGGATGAGGCAACCGCGCAGGAACGCGCCGAAGACATACGCCAGGGCATTCACGCCATTCGCTTTGAACCCGAGCCGGGCAAACTGCACGCGATTACCGCCAGTATCGGGGTCGCCATTGCCCTGCCGCGCAGCCCGATCGAGGGTGTCATCCTGCGCGCCGACAAATCGCTCTATCGCGCCAAGAATTCTGGCCGCAACCGAGTCATTCTGGACAGCGCAGCCTGAGTCAGTTCGCGGCATGACGTCCGGGCCATTCCGCATGTGCAACAAAGCGCAAAAACTCGATTGACAATCATTCGCATTCTCGTGCAAATGGTTCGCATGATCATTTGCGTCTGCAACCGTATCAACTGCAAGAGCGTGCGCACCGCCGTCGATGCCGGCGCGCGCAGCCCGAAAGCCGTGCAGGCGCATCATGGCTGCAAGTTCCAGTGCGGAAAATGCAGCTGCTCGATCGGCGAGATCATCTCCGAGGAGATGGACCGCCGCCCGGCCGCCCCGGCCTTGGTCGCCGCCGAATAGGCCGACACCTGCCCTTGAAATCGCAGTGCTTTTGGCACGTTCCGCACCCTGTGTGGCACGGCTGTGGAACGTTCTGACACGGCCTGAAACGCTTTGACATGGTGTGGAACTGCGCCCTGCAAGTGTGTCGCACTTTCATATGCAATTGTTTTTATTGGATTTTTTCTTGATCCAATGGCACAATCACCCTAGGTGCTGCCCATATCCACAATCCACGCAGGAGCTCCCCATGAAAGGCGACCCGAAGGTCATCGAATTCCTCAACAAATGCCTCAAGAACGAGCTGACGGCGATCAACCAGTATTTCCTGCATTCGCGCATGCTGCACGATTGGGGCGTCAGCAAGCTCGGCGACTATGAATACAAGGAATCCATTGAGGAAATGGAGCATGCCGACTGGCTGATCGAGCGCATCCTGTTCCTCGGCGGCCTGCCGAATCTGCAGGATCTCGGCAAGCTGCGCATCGGGGAATCGGTCCACGAAATCCTCGAATGCGACCTGAAACTCGAAAACGATGCCATCCCGCTCCTGCGCGACGCCATGGAATACTGCGAAAGCGTCCGCGACTATGGCAGCCGCGACCTGTTCGGCAAGATCCTCACCAATGAGGAAGAACATGTCGACTATCTGGAAACCCAGTTCGACCTGATCGAGCGTATCGGCATTGAGCGCTACACCATGCTCCAGTCCGAAGCCAACGGCTCGAAGGCGCAGGACTAGGCGCTTTCAGGCCCCTCTAGGCGCCGCTCTCGTCCGGGGCGGCGTCGGCCTTGGCTTCGGCCTCCTCGACACGGTCCTGCAGCTTCTGAAGCTGCCGCTCGCGCAATTCATCCGAAAACGCGCTGGCGAACACGCCGGCCGGCAGGGCCACCACGCCGATGCCCGCAATCGCGATGATCGAGGCCGCAATCCGGCCCAGCGTGGTGACCGGATAGATGTCGCCATAGCCCACAGTGGTCAGCGTGGCGATCGACCACCAGATCGCCCGCGGGATGGATCCGAATTCCTCACGCCCCTGCCCCACGCCCTCAATGAAATACAGCAGCACGGCAGCCACATAGACCAGCGCCAGGGCCATGGCGAGCGTGGTGAGAAGCTGTGACCCGGCCCGCCGCATGGCTGCGCCCAGCACATCAAAGGCCGGGACAAACCGGGCAATTTTGATCAAGCGGAACAGGCGGAACACACGCAGCGCGATCAGCGGGATGCCGCC
>CAJXLD010000336.1 GCA_913055595.1 uncultured Altererythrobacter sp. | reverse complement strand
CGACTTCCAAATGCGCGTTCTGCACCGCCTCGGTAACATTGCGCATGGGGGCACCATCAGCTTGCATGACATGGACATCGACGCCGAGCCTGTCCGCATGCAGTCCCTTGGGATTGGCAACGCCATCGGCACCATCAAGGAAATAGCAGGCAGGCTGTGCATGCAGCACCATGCGGCCATCGGGTTCGAGCCCCTCACGTGCGGAGACCAGCAAATGCTCGATATCCTCCTCCTCGATCCGCCGGCCACCGATGTCGATTTCGACAGGTGTAATCGAACTGGAGATTCCTGCGCCGGAACAGCCAATCCACACGCTGGTGACATGCGTTCCAGCCAGCCGCTCTGCTCGCTCCACGGCATCGCGCACGGCATAGGTCGCCGCTGCCATATCGGTGACATAGCCGCGCTTGATGCCCTGTGCGGCACGGTGGCCACTGCCGAGTACTTGCATTTCACCGCTTTCAGTCTGGCCGGCGATCATGGCGGAGATGCGGAAGGATCCGATATTCACAGCGCCAATGACGTTGGTGATGCGCGGCTGCGACGCCATCAATCTTCCTCCTCGGATGTTGTCTGCATGGCGAGCTCTTCATCCGCCCGGCCCGGCTTTCGCATATACATGCGCGGCGCGTTGCGCATGTCGAAGCGCACCACTTCTCCACCGATCAGACGATGGACGCCATCGGCGCGAGCGAAACTGATAAGTGCCGCCGCAGCCCGGTCTTCGCCTTCGGGCAGCGCAAGCCGCTGGTCCGTCACGAACGTCAGATCCCAACGGCGATTACCGATCCATTCCGCGGCTTTCACCTGCGGGCGCATGGCGGGCGCTGCATCGAGGAGATCGGTCAAATCCTCAACCCGGCCCTGCGCACCCTCGCCCGAGATCACCAGCATGCCGCTGGCCGCTTCGGCGGAGATCGGTTCCAGCTCGGCCCCGGTGGAATCGATCAGCATCAGCCTGTCCGCGCGACGCAAAACGGCGTGCGGCTCCCGCTCGACGATATCGATCACCAGCGTATCGGGGAGTTGGCGGGATACGCGCGCATCTTTCACCCAGTTGAGCGCCAATAATTCGCTGCGCAATTCGCTGAGATCGACCAAGGGCATGGACAAGTCCTCGCGCCCGATAGCCCGCTCATAGACGCGCATTTCATTAAGGCGCTCGGTCCCGCGCACCTCGACATTGCGCACCTTGTATCCGGCATTCGCCGCCGCATGGGCAAAGCGTTGGCTGGCAATTTCGGTCGCGCCCGAAACGCGCGCCACGATCACGATGATCGCCAGCACCACGACCAGGATCAGCACGGTGAAAAAGCGGTGCCACTGGTCCTCGGTAAAGGGCAGGGCGTTCATCATCCGGTCGAACAGCGAATTGGTGTGAGCCTTAGCCTTGCGCACCTGTCCGGCGCGGCCCTGGGCCTTGGCCTGGCGGCGAACGCCCGTGCTCTTGCGCGAAATCGTCCGCGCCATCAGGCCACCTCCCCGGTTGCTGGAAGCTTGCCGTAGAAGCGCAGCGCGTCCTCGATGATGATCTCAACCAGCTCGGGATAATCGATCCCGCAATGCCTGGCCTGTTCGGGCACCAGGCTGAGCGGCGTCATGCCCGGCTGGGTATTGGTTTCGAGAAGGAAAAGACCATGCTCGCCCTGTTCATCATCCCAGCGATAATCTGACCGGCTGACACCCCGGCAGCCGAGAAGTTTGTGCGCCTTGAGCGCATATTCGAGGCAAAGGCGCGCAATGTCCTCTGGAATGTCCGCAGGGCAAACATGCTCTGTCATGCCATCGGTATATTTGGCGGTGAAATCGTAGAAACCGCTCTTTGGCACCAACTCGGTAACCATCAGCGGCTTGTCACCCAGCACCGCCGTGGTCAGTTCGCGCCCGCGAATATAGGGCTCTGCCATCAGCGTTTCGAATTGCTGCCACGGCCCCTCGACATCTCGGCGGATGGGATTGCCGTAATTGCTCTCGTCGGTGACGATGGCCACGCCGACCGAAGACCCTTCGTTG
>CAJXLD010000335.1 GCA_913055595.1 uncultured Altererythrobacter sp. | reverse complement strand
ATTTCGAAGATTATCGCGTGCGGCTGGAAGATGGCAGCGAAGTCTATGAACCGCCAACCAAGCGCGAAACCCTGCCCAATGGAGCAAGCTATCTGATCATCGATCACATTGCGGGCAATTCCTACGACAATATGGAACCCGTCACGGTTCCCGATGGCCATGTCTTCCTGATGGGCGACAATCGCGACCATTCGGCCGATAGCCGGGTGCGTTCCGCGCTTGATTTTCCCCCTGGAAACGGCCTGGGCGGCCCTGTCCCCATCGCCGATATCGGCGGCCGGGCGGAGTTCATCACTTTCTCGCTCGACGGTACGGCCACCTTGAATCCCTTGACTTGGCTACCCGCACTGAGGCCTGATCGCGCCTGGACCAGCCTGCGGCCTGCACTGGCGGGGGAGGAAACGCCCAATGAATGATCAGATCGAAAATGAAGAGGACGACCTGCGGGTAAGCCCTACGCGAATCGCCAATGCAGAGATTCGCCACGAGGTTGCGCGTGCGGCGGTGTGGGTGGTCATGGTCAGCCTGGCCGTACTCGCCATCTACATTTCTCAAGGCCTCTTGGTGATTTTCGGGGCCATGGTTTTTGCCGCCACGGTTGATGGCGGCGCGCGCGTACTGGGCCGTGTGCTCAAGATCGGTCGCAGATGGCGCATTGCGATCGTCCTGCTTGCGGCACTCGCCTTCGTGATCTGGCTGGGCTGGTTTGCTGGTTCCACCATTTCGCAAGAAGCTGCAGAATTCCCGGCCATCATCAATGATCAGGTAAAGCAGCTTCTTGCATGGCTCCGCGAACAGGGTTTCCAGATCCAGTTCGGCGATGTGCAAGGCCTGATCAGCCAGGCAATGAGCGGTTTCGGTACAATTACGCGTGCTTTGGGCGGTATCATGGGTAGCCTCACCACGCTGGTGCTGATCGTCATCATCGGCATCTATGTCGTCATTGAACCGCGACTGTATGAACGTGGCGTGGGCTGGATGTTACCGCGCGAAAAGCGGCGCGACTTCCATATCCTTATGGCGCGCATGGGTTTCACAATGCGGCGGCTGATGTTCGGTCGCCTGGTCGGCATGGTGTTCGAGGGCTTCTTCACCTACGCCATGCTGGCTCTGTACGGCGTACCCATGGCGGCGCTGCTGTCGATCCTCACCGGCCTGCTGGCCTTCATCCCGAATATCGGCGCCATTATTTCAGGCGTCCTGATGGTTACAGTGGGCTTTTCGGGCGGGTATGAGATGGGGCTCTACACGATCTTCGTCTATTTCCTGGTGCAGAACATCGATGGCTACATCGTCATCCCGATGATCGCACGCAAGACAGTGGATCTCGCCCCGGCACTGGTACTCGCCGCGCAGCTGATCATGGGCATCTTGTTCGGCATCCTCGGCCTGTTCCTCGCAGACCCGCTGATGGCAATGATCAAGGTTGCTTTGGAGCGCCGGTCGGAAAAGAACGAGGCGGACGATGCCGCAGCGGCACTGTGTGAAGCCGAACGCCGCGCGCAGGAGGAAGTTGCGGCGAAGAATGCCAGCACCGCCGATGCGTAAATTCCTCTACACCATCGTGGCCGGAATCATTCTGGTCGCAGCCATCCTGTTCGCCTTGCGGCTTTATAGCGACGAACTTACACGGATTGCGTTGGTTCCTTCCACGCCTTTCGAGGAGCTGGAGGCGCTTTCAGACAATGCCTACAACGATCCGGCAATGTGGCTCTCGCGTCCGGGCATGGGTGCTCCCAACGATCCGGCGCGCTGGCAACCTGCATATCGCGAGGGATCGCAAGTCCCGTCCGCTCCGATAGAAACACCGCCGGATTTCGCGGTCTTCTTCATCCACCCGACCAGCTATTTCGACAACCGCCAGTGGAATGCACCGCTTGAGGATGGCCAGTCGCAGCAATTCGCAGGCATATTCGTGCGCGGCATTGGCAGCGCGTTCAACCGCGCAAGCGAGATCTGGGCACCGCGCTACAGGCAGGCGACCTTTGGCTCTTTCCTCGACAATTCGGATGAAGCGCGTG
>CAJXLD010000334.1 GCA_913055595.1 uncultured Altererythrobacter sp. | reverse complement strand
GCGATCACTGTGGGATGAACCCATGGAAATTCGCGAAGATGTAAACGCAATCGAGCCTATCTTTTACGATGGCCAGACAGCTACCGGTGAGGTGGTCCGGATGGGCCAGCGGACGTTGCGCATTCCCGGCAGCGAGGTCGAATGGCAATTCGTTGTCGCCGGATCGCGCGCGGATCTCGATGCACAGATCGCCAATATTCGCTCGATTCTGTTCCTTGCCTTCGCGATCCTGGGCGTGGGCCTGTTCCTGATGGTTGCCTTGCAGACCTGGTACGGGCTGGGACCGCTCCGGCGTATCCGCATGGCCATTGCCAAGATCCGCACCACGGGCACTAATCGCGTCACCGATCCGCTGCCTCTGGAAGTCCAGCCCATGGTGGAGGAACTCAATGCCTTGCTTACCCATTCGGAGAAGCAGGCGGAAGAAGCTCGGACCCATGCGGGCAATCTTGCCCATGCGCTCAAGACCCCGCTCACAGTCCTGACCAATGCCGCCAGCGCACATTCGCCCGATCTGGACCAGACAGTTCTGCGCGAAGCGGCCCAGATGCGGCGGCAAGTCGACCACCACCTTGCCCGCGCGCGTGCGGTGGGTCGCAGGGTAATCGGACTGGCGCGATCGAATGTGAGAGCCAGCGCCGATGCCGTGGAGCGCGCCGTGTCGCGTCTCTATCCCAAGGTTCGTTTCGACATTGCTGGCCGGGCCGATGCGGAAGTCACACTGGAAAAGCAGGACCTTGAAGAAATGCTCGGCAATTTGATCGAGAATGCAGCCAAATATGGTGGCGGCAGCGTCTTCGTCACCGTCGATGCGGAGCCCGATTCGGAGCAGTGCATTATCTGGGTTGAGGATGACGGCGCGGGCATTCCAGAGGCCAAGCGCGGCGATTTGTTTATCCGCGGCGCGCGGCTGGATACGGAGCAGCCCGGCACAGGCCTTGGCCTCGCCATCGTGCGCGATGTTGCAGAAATCTACGGCGGAAGAGTGGAGCTGGGTGAGAGCGAGGATTTGGGCGGGCTACTGGTAAAGCTCAGCCTGCCGCGGGCCAATTGAACCTGCCGCTAACCGCCATTTCGCGCGATATTGTGATGGCGGATAACCTCGTCGATCACGAAGCGGATGAACTTTTCGCTGAATTCGGGATCGAGATCGGCGTCCTCGGCTAGCGATCGCAGGCGTTGAATCTGCTTCTGCTCGCGACTTGGATCCGCCGGAGGCATTTCGGTCTTCGCTTTGTACTCGCCAACCGCCTGCGTGATGCGGAATCGCTCGGCAAGCATGTGGATCAGCGCCGCATCGATATTGTCGATGCTCTTGCGGTAGGCTGCCAGAACGGGGTCGGTATTGGGGTCTGTGCTCATCTGATCCAGCGGTAGGTCCGGTACGGGTTGGGGAAATCGCAATGCCATGGCTCCTTGCTAGCAGCAATTGCGCGCTTGCCAACACCCGCGTGCTCCCTCATGGGGATTTGCGTCATGACCTCCAATGTCGTTCCCCTGAAGCGCGGCAGCGATGTGGCCAAGCCTTCACTGGCCCCGATCCTGTCGCTCACCGCCACTGCGATGAACTCGGTCAACCAGGTGATCCTGGACCGGATGCAGAGCGAGATTCCCCTGATTCCAGCACTTGCCGGGCATCTGATTTCGGGTGGTGGCAAGCGTATGCGGCCCATGCTCACGCTCGCGGGCGCAGAGGTGATCGGATATGGCGGAACGCGCCATCACAAGCTCGCGGCGGCGGTGGAATTCATCCACACTGCCACTTTGCTGCATGACGATGTGGTGGACGGTTCGGAAACGCGCCGCGGCAAGGAAACCGCCAATATTGTCTTCGGCAATCCCGCCACCGTACTGGTAGGCGACTTCCTGTTCAGCCGTGCGTTCGAATTAATGGTGGAGGATGGCAGCCTCAAGGTGCTGAAGATCCTCTCGTCAGCCAGCGCCATCATCGCGCAGGGCGAGGTCGACCAGTTGGTCTCGCAACGCAAGATCGAGACATCGGAAGAGCGCTATCTCCATATCATCGGAGCAAAGACGGCG
>CAJXLD010000333.1 GCA_913055595.1 uncultured Altererythrobacter sp. | reverse complement strand
GCCGGTCGGCAATGCGACCATGCACGGCGCGCAGCCGCCTGATTGCGGTGAAGAGGCCGAGCACGCCACCGGCGCTTGCTTCGATGATGCGCGCATAGGCTCCGGCAAGGCCTGCAAGATCGCCCTTCTTCACATCGGTGACAATCAACACTTCGGCATTATTGGCATAGTCGAAAGGACTATGGGCCTCTGTCAGCATTGGTGAGATGTCGAGATGCGGGGTTCCCGAGCGTTCAATCGCGCTGTCCCAATTTTCGCCGTCCTTCAGCGTGGCGCTAGTCAGCATGACGCCATGCGTTCCTGCCAGCACGGTGCGAGCGAACGGCATCATGGGATCGAGGAAATGGCGGTGCAGCCCCACGTCGAATTCGCGCGCATCAGATCGGTCGACCGCGAGCCAGTCCACGAAATCGGGATTGGCAGGGCCGCCGAGCCGTTCGAGCAAAGCCTCCCATGCAGAGAGCATGTCGATTCGCCATGCGAGCGAATGGCGCGCCCCTTCGATCCGGGCGCGACCTTGGCCGTCGAGCCAATCGGGCGCGTCTTCCTGAATCGCTTCCAGACGCACACCCAGACGGATCAGCGGATGGCGGATTTCGGCAAGTGCGGCGGCGGCTTCCTGAGCCAATTCGACGAAATTGCCTTCCAGCTGCGCGGCCTCGGTTTCAATGCCGTACCCTGCCTACTGTCCTCCGCTTTCATCGCGCGCATAGGTGAGCGCGCGGACTGCAGCGAGCAAAGCCTCGATCGGCCCGGAGGGTTCGCCCTCGGCGAGCCGTTGCAGCCATCCGCCGCCGGGCAGGGCTTCTGCAGCCTGACAGGCGGCAGCGATGGCCTTGGTGCCTTGTTCATCATAGCTGGCAATATCGGCGAGCCTTGCGGCTAACCCCCTGCGGCGGCCTTTGGAGCCGCGTTCCGGGCCCAGCAGCCAGCGCTTGAGTTCTACGGCTTCCATGCCGGTCAAGGCGGCGGAGAATGTGGAATCGGCGGCCTCGAAGACGTGGTGGCCCTCGTCGAAGATAATACGCGTAGGGCGCTGCGCATGGTCGCGTCCGCGTGCGGCATTGACCATTACCAGCGCATGGTTGGCGATGACGAGATCAGCCTGTGCGCTCGCCCTGGCGGCATGTTCGATAAAGCACTTCCGGTAATGCGGGCACCCGGCATAGACGCATTCACCGCGCTGGTCGGTGAGCGACTTGATCGCCCGGTTGCGGAACAAAGTGCCTAGCCATCCGGGCAGATCTCCGCCGATCATGTCGCCATCGCGCGAAAAAGCGGCCCAGCGCGCAACCAGTTGCGCCAATATTGCCGCTCGCCCGCCAAACCCGCCCTGTAGCGCGTCTTCAAGGTTGAGCAGGCAGAGATAATTTTCGCGACCCTTTCGGATCACAACGGGTCGTGACCCATCGGGACGTTCTTCTGGCCATGCACGCGCGCTCTCGCTGCGCAATTGGCGCTGCAGGTTCTTGGTGAAGGTGGAGACCCACACTGTGCCGCCTGAAGCCTGCGACCAGAGTGAAGCCGGTGCGAGATAGCCCAAGGTCTTGCCGATCCCCGTGCCAGCCTGCGCGAGCAGGATATTGGGTGCGTCGCGTTTCGTGCGTGGTGCGAAGATTTTGGTGACCTCGCCAGCATAGTTTTGCTGGCCTTCGCGCTTTTCCGCGCCTTCGCCTGTAAGCCGCGTGAGTTGCGTTTGGACTGCCAGCTCATCCAGTTGCACCTGCGCTGGCTGGGGTCGGTCGCCCGCTTCTTCCCATTCGAGAAGGCGGGAGAAGAGCCACTTCTCGGCGCGTTCCGGCTGGCGGATATGGGGCGCGATCACACCCGCCCATGGCCAACGCAGGCGAGCGAGCGATTGCAGCGTGCTCCACGCACCCTCGCGCTCGGGCCAATCTGCGCTTTCGCAGGCTTCGAGCAAGGCACCCGCGGCCTCCTGAAGGAAGCGCGGCACGTCATCGCCATCGGCTGGTTCGTCCAAGCCAAGCGCATGGGCGAGACCCTTGGGCGTTGGCACGCAAAAACGCGCCGGATGGACGAAGGCGAACAGTTCCA
>CAJXLD010000332.1 GCA_913055595.1 uncultured Altererythrobacter sp. | reverse complement strand
ACCTGGACGCTCTCGGACGGAGAGGTTCTGACGCGCAAGGCGGGCGAGCTGCTGCATCCGGAGCGCGCCGACATCAATGAATTGCTGCGTGTGCTCGATCGCCTGGACGGCCAGGATTTTTGTTCACAACATCTGCAGCTCGCCTATGCGCCGCCGATCAATCCCGACCAGGAACACCATTACCGCTGTGTCTGGCAGCAACGTCCGGAAGGATGGACGACGGATGATCCACCGCTCGACTATGTTACCTTCTTCGCCTTTACCTCGAAGGAGTATGTGCTGCGCGACGTGTTCCGCATCGCACCGCCAGAGCCTCTCCCGCAGTTCGAGTTCCCCTACACGGAAGAAGAGGATCAGATCCTGATGTTCAAGCAGAGCGCGCTGCTCGACGAACATCTCCGCAAGCATAGCCCATACGATGACATTGTGGTGCCGATGAAATACCCCGAATACCCGACCCCACTCGCCGACCGCGGGTCACTGTTCGGCCCAGAGGGCGACGCGATCTTCGCGGCCGCCCACGCCAATAGCTACGAGCGGCCTAACGCTTCAGGCTGACACCGATGCGGCCGTCCTCGTCGATGAAGAAGATGCCGGCCGCCTTCAGACATTCCTCGATCGCGTAAGCCGTGCGCGCATTGCCCTGGATGATGCCGGGCCGTGCTTCGATGCGCTTCAGCGTCGATCCGCCAATACCGGCCCGCTCCGCCAGCTCCGACTGGTCCCAGTGCAACAGCGCGCGGGCTGCCTTCATCTGCTCGGTGGTGATCATGATCGAATAAGAGTTGACTTCTATGGCACGCATAACGATACTTCAGGTATCGTTTTGGAGTAACGGAGTTAGCACATGAGTACCGCAGCTGTCAATTTGGAGCTGAACCGCTTCACAGAGTTCAAGCGCCGCATTCTTGAAGCAGAGCCCGATATCGACGACCGGACCCTGGCCGATACGCTGGAGGGTGCGACGAACCTGCATGAGACGATCGCGGTGCTGGTTCGTTCGTCTCTGGATGATGCGGATCTGATTGCGGGATTGAAGACCCGCATTGCCGAGAACCGCGAGCGGCTCGATCGATTGAACCTCAGGCTGGAGAAGAAGCGGTCGCTTGCCTTGGTCGCGATGGAAGAGGCCGGGCTCGACAAAATCATGGAGCCGGACTTCACCCTGTCCTTGCGCCCCTCCCCGCCCAGTGTGGTCGTCACCGACGAAACTCTTATCCCCGAATGGTTCTGGGTGCCGCAACCGGCAAAGCTCGACAAGCGGGCTCTGCTCGAGACGATGAAGGCCGGAACGGCGATCAATGGGGCGGCCCTGTCGAATTCCAGGCGGTCTCTTCAAGTGAGGACGAAGTGATGGGGTTTGAAGCAAAGCAATTGCGCCAGCTGCGCAGCAAGCTGAAGCCGAAACATGTGCGGGCGCGCATCGAGGACGGCGTCACACTCCACTACGTCGAGGGATGGCATGTGATCGCCGAGGCCAATCGCATCTTCGGCTTCGATGGCTGGGATCGCCAGACCATCGAGAGCACTTGCGTGTATACCAAGCATCTCGGTGTCCGCTTCGAGGCGGTCTACATCGCGCGGGTTCGCATCACCGTCAAAACCGATGATGGCTCCTCGATCACGCGCGAAGGATCGGGCACAGGCGAAGCGAGCACCACCTCTCCCGGCAAGGCGCATGAGCTGGCGCTAAAGGCCGCCGAGACAGACGCCACCAAGCGGGCCCTTATGACCTTTGGCAATGCCTTTGGTCTGCCGCTCTACGATCCGAACAATCCGCTTCGCCATGAGGTCATGCCGGTTATCGATGGGGATCCTGCGGGCAAGGCGGCGGCGCAGCCCGAAGAGCCGCGCGACGACGCCCTCGCTGATGGAGGTGAAGGGGCGGCTCTTGAACCCGCGATCGATACGCAGGCGGACGCACAACCCGAAGCCACACATACAAACGGGCACAGCCATAACGGCGAGACAAACGGTCATAGCCACTCAAAGGGTGTCGCCGTAACCGCAATGAACTGCGCTAACGGACATTCCGCTGCGACTGTTAAACAGGCCGCAGAGGGCT
>CAJXLD010000331.1 GCA_913055595.1 uncultured Altererythrobacter sp. | reverse complement strand
GGCGGTTATCTGCAGGGCGGCGCCTGCGGGCGCATCGGCGAATTCGACCGGCGTCAGGCGGGCGAGCCGTTCGATGGCGGCGGCGCTGCGCTCGACCACGCGCTTGGCAAGGTCGGATGGAGCGGGGCAGTAGGCTGCGAGCTTTTCGCCCGGCGAAATGCCCAGTTCGTTCTTGGCGCTGCGGGTGGCAGTGGTGAGGTCGATCACCCAGTCGATGGCGTCGGTCGCTTCCTTGGAGACGCTGGCCTGCGGTTCTGGCCACTTGGCGAGGATAAGATCGTAAGGACGATCTCCCTGTGCATGCCACAGTTCTTCGGTGATGAAGGGCATGAAGGGGTGGAGCATCACGAGGATCTGGTCGAGCGCCCATCCGGCGACGGCACGCGTTTCCTCCAAGGCCGTTCGTGCTGAGCTTGTCGAAGTACGAACCTGCTCGGCCTCGCCATTTCGTCCTTCGACGGGCTCAGGACGAACGGAGTCTTGTTCCTCTTGGAAAACCGGCTTGATCAGCTCCAGGTACCAGTCGCAGAAGCGGCTCCATGTGAACTGGTAGATCGTATTGGCGGCGGCATCGAAGCGCAGGTCTGCCATGGCCTTGTCGAGTTCCTCGACGGTCTGCGCCACTTCGCCGATGATCCACTGATTGGCAGCGAGCTTGGCCTCCGGCGCGGCAATGGTGCTCGATGCACCGATACCGTTGGAGGCGCAGAAACGCGTGGCATTCCAGAGCTTTGTTGCGAAGTTTCGGTAACCCTCGACGCGCTTTTCATCCATCTTGATGTCGCGGCCCTGGCTTTCCATCGCCGCCATGAAGAAGCGCAGCGCATCGGCGCCATACTGGTCGATCAGGCCGAGCGGATCGACCACATTGCCCTTGGACTTGGACATCTTCTGCCCGTCCGGCGCGCGCACGAGGCCGTGGAGGTACAGCCGCGGCCACGGGGCCTGCCCGGTCATCTTCATGCCCTGCATCATCATGCGCGCATCCCAGAAGAACAGGATATCGAAGCCGGAGATGAGCAGGTCGTTGGGATAATGCTTCTTGAGCAGCTCGGTATCGTCGGGCCAGCCGAGCGTGGCGAAGGGCCACAGCGCGGAGGAGAACCATGTATCGAGGACGTCGGGGTCGCGCGTGAGGTCCTTGCCGCCTGCCAGTGTCTTCGCCTCTTCTTCCGTCTCGGCGACGTAGACATTGCCATCTGCATCATACCACGCCGGAATTCGGTGGCCCCACCACAGCTGGCGGCTGACGCACCAAGGCTGGATGTTCTCCATCCAGTTGAAGAAGGTCTTTTCCCAGCTCTTGGGCACGATTTCGATCGCGCCGCTCTTTACCGCCTCGATCGGGGCCTTGGCCAGTTCCTCGGCATTCACATACCACTGGTCGGTCAGCCAGGGTTCGATCACCACGCCACCGCGATCGCCGAAAGGCGTTGCGATTACGCGCGGTTCGGCGTCGCTCTCGATCTCCTCGCCCTTCTTGTTCTTGGAGACATGCGGGATGAGCAGACCCTGCTCCTTGAGCAGTTCGACAACCCGCGCACGCGCATCGAAACGGTCGAGGCCGACCAGTTCTTCGGGGATAAGCCCGTCGGCGCATTGGCACACGGCGGCATCGGCATCGAGCATGTTGAGCATATCGGCAGGAGCAATCCCGGCGCGCTTGCCGACCTCGAAGTCGTTGAAATCGTGCCCCGGCGTGATCTTCACCGCGCCCGAGCCCAGTTCGGGGTCGGCATGCTCATCCGCCACGATGGGGATGCGGCGACTGGTGATCGGCAGCACGACATGCTTGCCCACCACGCTTGCGTAGCGTTCGTCCGTGGGGTGCACAGCCACGGCCATATCCGCCAGCATCGTTTCCGGGCGCGTGGTGGCGACTTCGATGTAGTCCTGACCGTTATCGAGTGTGACGCCATCGGCGAGCGGGTATTTGAAGTGCCAGAAGCCGCCCTTGATGTTCTGCGTCTCGACCTCGAGGTCCGAGATCGCGGTCTTCAGCTTCGGGTCCCAGTTCACCAGCCGCTTGTCGCGATAGATCAGGCCCTCATTGTAGAGATCGACGAACACTTTCAGCACCGCGCGGGTGAAATGCTCGTCCATGGTGAACTGCTCGCGGCTCCAGTCCATCGAACATCCCAGCCGGCGCAGCTG
>CAJXLD010000330.1 GCA_913055595.1 uncultured Altererythrobacter sp. | reverse complement strand
CTGGCTCTGCCCCGCTTTGCTAAAGAAGGACCGCTTCGACATGGTGCTGGAGAAGGCGACCGAATTGGGCGTGGCACGTATCCAGCCGGTCATCACGCGGCGCTGCGTCGCCGACAAGCTCAATCTGGAACGTGCGAAAACCATCGTCACCGAGGCAGCGGAACAATGCGCGCGCACCGCCTTGCCAGAGGTGGCCGAGCCGATGAAGCTGGAACAATTGCTCAAGAACTGGCCGGGCGACCGCGTGCTTTACTTCGCTGACGAGCTGGGCGGAAAGCCAGCGGCCAGGGTTTTCGCCAAACATTTGCCGCCTGCCGCCATAATGACCGGGCCGGAAGGCGGATTTGACGACGCCGAGCGCAGATTGATCCGTGACATGGTGGAATCACGCCCCATATCGCTGGGCCCACGCATCCTGCGCGGAGAAACGGCGACGCTTGCAGCCACGGCATTGTGGATGGCTGTAGCCGGGGATTGGACCTGATTCTTGATGTATTTTCCCAAGAGACAAATTGTTACTGGCGCGAAGACGCTTATCATCCTAACGGCCTTGCCATGAGCACGCGCAAGGCGTCAGAGGGAGAGGAGCGGCCCATCGAAAGTCGCGATGAGCTGGTCCTGCCGATGCAGGCCGGTGAAAAGCCTGCTGCCGCATGGAAGATCGGCACCGAGCACGAAAAGCTCGTTTTCAAACAGAATGACAAACACGCGCCTTCCTATGACGAGGAAGGTGGCATTCTCGATATACTCATGGCCATGCGCCAGTTCGGATGGGAGCCGGTGGAGGAGAACGGCAAAGTCATCGCCATGAGCGGCGATGATGGTACGATCAGCCTCGAACCCGCAGGTCAGTTGGAGCTCTCCGGTGCGCCTCTCGATAATCTGCACCAGACTTGCGCTGAAACCGGACGTCATCTGCAGCAGTGCAAGAAAGTGGGCGAAGAACTCGGCGTCGGATTCCTGGGGCTGGGCATGTGGCCGGACAAGACCCGCGAAGAACTGCCTGTCATGCCCAAGGGCCGCTATGGCATCATGATGCGGCACATGCCCCGGGTGGGCAGCCTTGGCCTCGACATGATGCTGCGCACCTGCACCATTCAGGTCAATCTCGACTATGAGAGCGAGGCCTGCATGGCGCAGAAGTTCCGCACCTCGCTGGCGCTGCAGCCGCTGGCGACCGCGCTCTTTGCCAATTCGCCCTTTACCGAGGGCAAACCCAACGGCTTCCTCTCCTACCGCAGCCATATCTGGAGCGATACCGATCCGGCGCGTACGGGCATGCTGCCCTTCGTGTTCGAGGATGGCTTCGGATACGAGCGCTATGTCGAATACATGCTCGACGTGCCCATGTATTTCGTCTTCCGCGACGGGAAATATATCGATGCTGCCGGTCAGAGCTTCCGCGATTTCCTGAAGGGCGATTTGCCCGCGCTGCCCGGCGAATTTCCGACAGCGAGCGACTGGGAGGATCACCTGTCGACCGCCTTCCCCGAAGTGCGCCTCAAGAGCTTCCTCGAAATGCGCGGTGCCGATGGCGGGCCGTGGAACCGCATTTGCGCGCTACCGGCCTTCTGGGTGGGGCTGCTTTATGACGGCACAGCGCTGGATGCGGCCTGGGACCTGGTCAAGGACTGGTCGATGGGGGAACGCGAGGCTCTGCGCAATGCAGTGCCCAAGCTGGCGCTCGACGCCCCGATCCCGGGAGGGCGGAAGCTGCGCGACCTGGCGGGCGAGGTGCTCGATATCGCCCATGCCGGCCTTTCTGCACGCGCTCGTCTCGATAGTGGGGGCAGCGACGAAACCGGATTCCTGCATCCGCTCCGCGAGATTGTCGAAAGCGGGAAGGTCCCCGCCCAACGCCTGCTGGACAAGTTCCATGGTGAATGGGGCGGGGATATCAGCAAGGTCTACGAAGAGGCGTTCTAGGCCTTCTCCCCTCCCGTTCACGGGAGGGGTTGGGGGTGGGCTAAAGAACTGTATGGGGCCGCAAGGCCGACCCCGCTGCGACTGGGTCGCTCACGCGACCTGGTCTCGCTGCCCCTCCCGCAAGCGGAAGGGGGTCTCTGTCTCCAAAACCGCATCTCCGGCGTCCGTATCGGTTCATTCATAGCTGACCACCTCGAACTCGATCCCGTCCCAGTCGAAGAAGTAGAAGCGGCGGCCGGGCTC
>CAJXLD010000329.1 GCA_913055595.1 uncultured Altererythrobacter sp. | reverse complement strand
GCGGGACGATCGATATGAGCAAGGCCGATCCGGGTATCGTCGAACGCCCCATCGGCCCTCCCGGCGATTTGTGCCGCCTCGCCGATGCCGACCAGGGCCGCCCATACAACCGTGCCTGGTATCTCTCGATGAACCCCGAAGCCAAGGGCCCGCCCATGCTCGGCGGCCCGGTAGGCGCCAATTTCAACTGCCTTTTCCGCATCGAGCCGGGCAATGGCCGCGTGACCATGATGGAGACGCCGCCCGGTGGTGCGATCAGCGAACCGGCGCACATCGCTTCGTCCGAGCCGGGCCATGGCGGATGGTTGGTGATGGTGATCGATATTCCCAATGGCCCTCCCGGTGGCAATCCGGCGGACTATTCTTCAGAGTTGTGGGTTGTCGAAGCCGATGCAGTGGAAAATGGCCCCATTGCACGCGTCAAGACCGGCCTCGCCCTGCGCAGCCAGGTGCACGGCACATGGGTCAGCCGTCCCAAGCTGGATGAAAGCAGGGTGAAGTAGCCGAATAACTTGCGACAAAGGAGCATCTTGCAACGCGCGCCTTGTCAGGCATACTCCGCCGCATAGGGGAGAGTCTGATGAAATACGCTTTGCTTGCTTCTGCACTGGGCCTTGCAATGATCGCGAGCCCGGCTGCTGCGCAATTTACCGAGGAAGAAGAAGAGGCCATGATGGAGGCGCGCTTCGATGCGCCGTCGGCCGGTTGGGAAGTTCCGAGCACCGATTGGGGCGATCCCGACCTGCGCGGCAAATGGCCGCTCGATTACCTCGCCGGTACGTCGCGCACGCGGCCAGCGCAATATGGCGAGCGCCGCTTCCTCACCGATGAGGAATACGCCGCCGCATTCCAAACTGCCGAAAGCATGATCGAACGCTACGACGAGGAAGACGAAGCCAACATGATGGCCATGGGCCATTGGAACGAGCGCGGACACCCGCTGCGCCAGACCTCGCTGACCATGGAACCGGCCAATGGCCAGATGCCGCCCTTTACCGAGGAGGGTGCGCGCCGTGCCGCCAATGAGAAGACCAGCTGGAACACCTATGTCTTCGAGACGATGGATGATTTCGGCACTTTCGACCGCTGCCTGACTCGCGGCATGCCCGGCGCCATGCTGCCGGCTGCCTACAACATGGGAATCGAGATCTTCCAGTCACCCGGTCTCGTGGCCATCTCGGTAGAGATGATCCACGAAACACGCATGGTTTATCTCGACGGTCGCGATCCGCCACCAGCCGACATACATTATGATATGGGCTATTCGATCGGCCATTGGGAAGGTGATACGCTGGTGATCGAGACGACCAACTTCCGCCCGATGATGTCCGGCGGGAACAGCGACCAGATGCGTATTGTCGAACACCTCACCATGAAGAATCCCGACCAAATCCATTACGAGGCATGGGTGGAGGATCCGGTGATCTTGACGGGACCCTACAAGCTCGACTTCCCCTGGGTCCGCAACGATGATTACGGCATGTATGAATATGCCTGCCACGAGGGCAATGTGCAGGTGCGCGGCTATATCATGTCCACCTCGCCGCGCTTTGCCGAGCAGCGTGCGGCAACCTGGCGCGCCCGAGGAGAGGAACCTGAATCGGGAGTTCCCGTTAGGTGAGCGATCTCGCTGAAGGACCGGTCGAGGAACTTCCCGGACCGACGTTGAAATGGATTTACCATTTCAGCCGCCTGATATTTGGCGGCTGGTGGCTCTATTCCGGCGTCATGCCATTCATCGATCCGGCCTGGCAGCCTTTGGGGCAGGAACAGGCAGCTATCGATTTCAGCCTTGCGCTGATCGACAGCGGATTGATGACCTGGGTAAAGATTGCCGAGATCGCGCTTGGGATATTGATCCTTGCCAACCGCATGATGGTCTTTGCAGCCATCGCGATCGTGCCGATCAACTTCGTCATCCTGTATTGGAATTTCGTGCTGGATGAGGGCCTGGTCGAGTATACGTTTGGCGCGCTTACCGTGCTTTTCAACATCATTCTGATTTGGCCTTGGCGGCGCTATTACTGGCGACTGCTTGCCTGGCGGGGTCGACCCGATTTTTCGACCGCACCGGGCATTCAGGATTAGTACGACGAGGGAACATGTTGAGGGGCTTCAACTTGGGGGAGACAAGATGATGAAGAAGTTGACGGGAATGCTGCTGGCAGGTGC
>CAJXLD010000328.1 GCA_913055595.1 uncultured Altererythrobacter sp. | reverse complement strand
GCTGGAAGGCTTTCCGCCGCCACAAGGCGCAGGTTGAGAGAAACTGCGAGCCGGGTGATCCCTTCTGCCGCCCGCGCCAGAGACAGGCGCTGCTGCAATGGGCGTACGATAGCAGACAGATTTAGGGTTCGGGCGAGAGAATTGGTTATCCGGATTCCATTTTCGCTTCGCGCGGACCCGTGGTATCCCTCCGCCCAGGGGGCACACTGAAAAGGGGGGAATACTTTATGAAGAAATGGATGTTGATTGCCGCACCGCTGGTTCTGGCGGGTTGTTCAGGGGAAACGGCGGAAGAGGCTCCGGTCGAGGAAGCACCCGCCGAGGGTACCACCGCCAATGGCTCACCAATGGGCCTCTATGCCGTCACCGCTGCGGATGGCACGGTCACCCAGACCGATCTTCGGGCCGATGGCACTTATACGAGCACTGACGCGGAAGGTGCCGTAACCGAGGAAGGCAGCTGGCGCGTGAGTGGCAGCAAGACCTGCTTCGAGCCGACCACCGAGGGCGTGGCCAGCATGTGCTACATCGAAGGCGCGCGTTCCGAGAGCGGTTCGTTCGGGGCAACGCCGGATGAAGGCCAGACGGTGATGGTTGCGCCCGTAGTGGCGGAAGCCGAGCCTGAAGGTGAGGCCGTAGCCGAATAAGAATTCAGGTTCTTGAGGGCGGCCTGCGGGTCGCCCTTTTCTTTTCCGTAATAGACTAACGCCCGGCGAGCTTTTTCAGCGCATCGCCGGAGAGGCGTTGGATGCGCCATTCGTCCATGCCGACCGCACCGATCTTGCGGTAGACGTCGATCGCAGGCTGGTTCCAGTCGAGCACCGCCCATTCGAAACGCGCGCATTCGCGATCGAGCGCAATTCCCGCGAGGTGCGAAAGCAGCGCCGTGCCCACGCCCTGCCCTCGCGCGGAGGGCGTGACATAGAGGTCTTCCAGATAGATCCCTTTCTTGCCTTCCCAGGTCGAGAAATTGTGAAAGAAGAGCGCAAACCCGACGGGCGCGCTGTCCACTTCCGCCATCAACGCTTCTGCGGAACATTCCTCGAAGAGGGCATTTTCCAGCAAAGCCTCCGTCGCAACCACCGCATCGGGCTCGCGCTCAAACTCCGCGAGCTCGCGCACATAGGCGAGGATTTGCGGCACGTCGGAGCGGGTGGCGAGGCGGATATCGGTCATGCCGTCGGAATAGTGACTATTCGCCGAAGAAGTTCAACTCCAGCAGCACATTGTTCGGATCGGCGGTAAAGATCTGCCGCAGGCCGATCGCCTCCACCAAATTCTCCTGATAGTCCGCATCGCGTGCATCGAGACGAGCCTTGGTTTCCTCGTATCCGGTCAACCGCAAGGCAACGTGATGCAACGCCCCGGTCAGCTCGCCCGGCGTGATTTCGCGGTCATAGGCGCGTACGCAATCGAGCGAATTGATATGGATAATCGCGCGGTCTTCGGCGTCATACATCCATTGTGCCGTAGTGGGCGTGAGCGGCGGCGGGCCGTCGCGGCGTTCGAGCCCGAGAAGCTCCGCATAGAAGCGGGCCGTGCCGTCCAGGTCATCGGTGATGATGTTCACATGGTCGAGCGCTTCCACCTTCATGCACAGCCTCCTGTCGCAATATGCCCCTTATCGCTTGCACCTCTAGCGCAATATTGTATGTGCCGCATACAAATTTCGCATATATGATTCTTTCACAAGTGAGAGGAAGTTCGATGGCTAGCAATCTCAACGAAGTTCTGGCTGGTGCAAACGGCGATATCGTCGGCCAGCTGCGCAACAACAAGATCGGTGCCTACGTGTACCCGGTTGTTGCTCCGGAATTCTCCAACTGGCGTGACGAGCAGTGGGCATGGCAGCATGGCGCCGTGCTGTTCGATCAGTCGCACCACATGTTTGACCTCTACATCAACGGTCCGGACGCTGGTAAGCTCCTGTCCGACACGATGGTCAACTCGTCCAAGGGTTGGGAAGTCAACAAGGCCAAGCAGTACGTCCCGACGACGCCTGCTGGTCACGTGATCGGCGACGGCATCATCTTCCGTCTCGCTGAAGAAGAATATGTCTATGTCGGCCGCGCACCTGCTGCAAACTGGCTGATGTTCCAGGCCGAAAAAGGCGGCTACAACGTTGACATCATCAACGATCCGCGTTCGCCTTCGCGCCCGATGGGCAAGCCGG
>CAJXLD010000327.1 GCA_913055595.1 uncultured Altererythrobacter sp. | reverse complement strand
ACCGCTATTCCGCGCGTGACGGCAAGCTGATCCCGCCGCTGATCGAGGACGAAGCGCGCCGAATTGCAGAAGCAGCCTATGCCGGTGACGCAACCCTGGAGAGCGTGACCTACTTCCCCGCAGATCTGTCACCGATGGACCTGCGCGCGCCCTTCGCCGCTTGGCAGGCGCATTATTCGGACGGCACCAGTCTCTATATGCGTGCTTCGACTGGTGAAATGGTGGCCGTACGCACGGGCTGGTGGCGCGTCTATGATTTCATGTGGGGCCTGCACATCATGGATTTGCAGACCCGCGAGGATACCTCGCACCCGATCCTGATCATCTTTGCCGCACTGGGCGTAATCGGGGCGCTTCTGGGATGCATCCTGATGTTCCGGCGCAGGAAAGCCCGCGTGAGGACATAGATATGTCCGAAACCGTCGTCCTGACTCCGCTGCTCGATGTACTCGATGTCCTGGGAGTGGCCGTCTTCGCCTTTTCCGGCGCATTGCTCGCCGCAAAGGAACGGCAGACCTTCGTGACCATGGCCTTCTTTGCGCTGGTGACGGGCGTTGGCGGCGGCACTCTGCGCGACCTCCTGATAGATGCGCCCGTTTTCTGGATCGGCGACCCATGGGTTGCATCCGCCTGCCTTGTAGTAGCGCTTATCGCATGGTTCACGCCCACGCGCTGGTGGGAGGGGAAGGTGTTGGAGTTTGCCGATGGTGCGGGATTGACCGGCTATGCAGTCATCGGTTCCGCCAAGGCACTGAGCTTCGGGGTTCCCCCCGTTCCTGCCATTCTCATGGGCATCGTCACCGGCTGTGTCGGCGGCATCATCCGCGATATGGTGGCGGGCCGTCCATCTATCCTGATGCGGCCCGAACTCTATGTCACTGCAGCCGCCCTTTCGGCAGGCATGTGCGTGATCGGTGAAGTCGTCGGCCTGCCCCGCGTGCCGGTATGGATCGTTGCAGCAACGACGGGCTTCGCCCTTCGCGCCGCCGCGATCCGTTACAACCTCTCGCTCCCGTCCTATTCGCGAGATTAGGCGGCGTCAGCTTCCAAGAGCTACGTCGTAACCCTCTTCACCGGGCAGCGGGCCACCCGGATAGGCAGGTCGCAGATCGGCATCGATATCGTAATCGACGGCCTCCGCTTCTGTCGGCTCTTGGTAGCGCAGGCTGGCCCGCGCTCGGGCATAGGCCTCATCGCTCAATTGCGGGCCCGGCGTCCCTACTTCAGCGGCATTGGCAGCGAACCCATCACCCAGATCGACGGCACGAATGCGGCCTTCATTATCGATCCGGCAGGAGAAGTAGGTGCCGTCTTCCAATGAACCCGAGACCTGCCAGCCACTGGAATTTCGCGAAGCATTGTCGACGCTGTCTACACGATCGCGACCGCGTTCGACCTGGTCGACGCACAAGTCTACGGCATTATCTATGCCGCCACTGCTCCAGCTGCGATCGTCACGACGATCATCGCGTACCGGTTCACGATATCGGATATCACGGTCACGCTCGCGATCACGACGATTGTTGGAAGAGGAACTGGCAATGGCGGCAAGTGTACCCAAAACCAGCACTCCGGCGATCACGTCTCCGGTGCGGATATGGCCGCGACGGTGACGCCGCCAGCGGTGGTTGTTGGCGTCCTCCGCATCACTGTCATAGGCACTTGCAGGTGCGCTCGTGACGAGCGGAAGTTCGGCTGCGGATGTAGGTGCAGCTGTCAGCGATGTTGCAGCAACCGCGGCAAGACCGACTGCGAGCTTGTTCTGGATCAGGGCCATGGTTCGGCTCCTTATGCAAAGCCCCGATATTGGGCGTTTGTCTCGAGATTGCCCCAAGAGGTAGGCAGTCCAGGCTTACCTGAGCCTGAACCGCCTTTCCCAGGGAGCTACTGTTCAATCAGGCATGCCGCAGACTGCGTATGCCGCGAAAATCAACATCGACGACCCGACCACGGCGGATTTCGCAGGTAAAGCGGCCTTCATCCCAACCGGAATTGCGATAGTTTCGGCGATAATCGTTCCAGCCACCGCGATGATAGCGATCCTGCACGGCGATGCGGCCCTTAATTTCGAACCCGCCGCGTTCACGGTCGACATCGCGAATCTCGTAAACATCGGCGCGCGACCCGCTGAAGCGTTCGGCACGGCGCTCGGCTGCGCGGATGCACTGCTCTACTGCGCGCTCGGCATTGCCACGACGGGAATAGCG
>CAJXLD010000326.1 GCA_913055595.1 uncultured Altererythrobacter sp. | reverse complement strand
CACAGACATTGGCCGGCATCATCGCCGCCAGAGCGAAGGGCACCGATCGCCTGCTAAGCAGCATAAGCCCGCCGACAAGATGGATGAACTTGGCCACTGCCAGCAGCCCGCTCTGGTCGAGCACCGTGCGCAGGCGAAGCGCCATCGGATCGCTGAACTCGGGCAGGGGGAGATAGGATGCGAGCAGGAAGGGCATGAAATAGCGCAGCGCCGAAAGCACCAGCACCACGCCCAGCGCGATGCGCAAGACGTCCCACAGGCGAGGGATGTCGAGCGCGGGCAGCGGCGCCTGCGGCGGCACATTGCGCGCGAACATCGCCTTGTAGCTCTCCCAATAGGCGAGGCAGAGGAACAAATTGCAGGCGAGGATCGACCAGCCATAGACGGCAGAGGCAGTCCACCAGCCCTGCAACTCTGTATCCCAATACCAGACGGTGAAGCTGACCGGCAGTACCGCGATCAGCATCAGCGGCAGGCGGAAGCCGAGCAGCACGGCGAAACCGGCGAGCAATTCCACCGCCTTGACCACGGTGAACAACCCGCTGTCGAGCAACGCGGTGAAAACGGCAATACTCAGCTCCTGGCTACCGGTTGGCTGGGGGTAAAGCCGGATGAAATGGTTGAGCCCCGCCGGGATCATCCAGGCGGCATAAAGCAGGCGCACAAACCATGTGACATATTGCATTTCGGCACTCCCCCAAATGCCCCGCCCGTCATGCGCGCAGGGTCTTGGGGGAGATTAAGCAGCGGGCCGCGAATGTAAATGGTAGAGACCGGCAATTGCCTTACCGGTCCGCAGCCTGCGGGGGGATTGATCAACCGTCGGCTTCTTCGACCTTCGTATAGGGTACGAAATCTTCGAGGAAGAGCGCACCGGTGGTGAAGCCGGCATGCCGGTCAATCGTTCGCA
Source organism: uncultured Altererythrobacter sp. (assembly GCA_913055595.1). Taxonomy (GTDB): domain Bacteria; phylum Pseudomonadota; class Alphaproteobacteria; order Sphingomonadales; family Sphingomonadaceae; genus Alteraurantiacibacter. Next base: position 1,301 of record CAJXLD010000326.1, on the reverse strand, counting down.
TCACATCGGTGCTGCACAGCTGGCTGCCAAAGCGCTCGATCACGGGGACGTCGGTGCTCCGCAGTCGTTCGGGCCGCTTGGCACGGGCGACATAGATCGTGTCGCCGGCGTCATAGATGATACCGACATAGGGGATCACTTCGATATCGTTGCTGCGATAGGCGGTAACGCAGGTCTGCGGTTCTCCGGCAGTGCGGCCTTCGATCAGATCGGCCAGGCGTGCTTCGGCCCGTTCCTGGCGTGTTTCTGCCTGTGCGGCAGTCGAGCCCACGGCTAATGCAGTACCAGCGGCGACAAAGGATAGAAGCTTTTTCATCATATATACTCCCGAATTGGCGCCAAAGTTGCACAAGGCAACTGAACGAATGCTGACCACCTCGGTTGCCTTGCTTGCAGGAAAGGGGGCTTACGCCGCCTGCTGGTCCGATCCCGCATCCATAGGGCCGCCCTTCAGGACAAAGCGCCGGTCGCAATAGCCGCAATCGACATAGCCCTTATCGTCGATCTGCATATAGACGCGCGGATGGCCCAACGCGGCGGAACGAAAGTTCTCGCCATTGCGAATATCGCCCGCGCCATCGCACCAGACGCGGGTGGTTTCGACCAATGTAGTTTCGGGAACCATGTCTTCTGCCTCGCTCATGCCCATCGCCCTAACTTCAAGCCGCGATTCAGGCAATATGGATGTGGAGGCACGGGCTTTACGTAAGCCAGCCAAAGCGCCAATAGGCATGCCATGTCCGACAACACCCCCGCCATCGAGATCCGAGACGTCGTCAAGCGCTATGCCGGCAGCAAGAAGGCGGAGCCCAAGCTGGCGCTGAAGGGCATTTCCTTCGATGTGCCGGAGGGTGGTATCTTCGGCCTGCTCGGCCCCAATGGTGCGGGCAAGTCCACGCTGATCAATATCATGGCGGGCACGGTCAACAAGACCGGCGGTACGATCCGCATCTGGGGCCACGATATCGACGAGGATCATCGCAATGCGAAGCTCAATATCGGCATCGTCCCGCAGGAAATCATCTTCGATCCCTTCTTCACGCCTTTCGAGGTACTGGAGAACCAGGGGGGCATGTACGGGATCACAAAGGCACTCAGGCGCTCCGAAGAGTTGCTCAAGGCCGTACACCTCGAAGACAAGCGCAATGCCTATGCCCGCACATTGTCGGGCGGGATGAAGCGCCGCCTGCTGATCGCCAAGGCCATGGTCCATTCGCCGCCGATCCTGGTGCTCGACGAGCCGACCGCGGGTGTCGATGTCGAATTGCGGCGGCAATTGTGGGAGCTGGTGGGCGAGCTCA
>CAJXLD010000325.1 GCA_913055595.1 uncultured Altererythrobacter sp. | reverse complement strand
GTGATTGGCATGTGATGATGAGCCGCAGCCGAAACCGCGTCTCCGAGCGTGCATTGGTTGCTGCGTGCGAGCGTGCCGATATTGTCATTTCGGATCGCTGGTTGCCCCGATCGTGCCAGCCGCGCTGGCTCAAGGCAGACCGTCGAATGTTGGATGAAACAGGCGGACTTGCCGTTATTCTTGAAGAACCTCGGCTGGAAAGCGTTGCGGAAAGTCAGGGGCAGCACGGTTGGTGGAGCGGGCAGGAAAGGGACTGATTATCCCGCCCGCATCCGAACCGGAAATCAGTGGTAGCGGCGCAGCAGCCCCGCCAGCTTGCCCTGCACCTGCACCTCGTGATCGGCATAGATTTGCGGATCGTGGGAGGCATTGGCCGGATCCAGCCGGATCTTGCCGTTCTCGTGCCGAAGATATTTGAGCGTGGCTTCTTCATTGCGAACAAGTGCCACAACTATCTCGCCATCGCGGGCCGTGTCGGTCTTTCTTACCAGCGCATAATCGCCATCGAAAATGCCCGCTTCGATCATCGAGTCCCCGGATACTTCGAGTGCATAATGCTCGCCCGCGCCAAGTAAGGCGGCCGGCACAGGAAGCGATTGGCTATCCTCCAGCGCCTCGATGGGCGCACCAGCTGCGATACGGCCGTGGAGTGGAACCTCGATCACGTCATTGGCCGCTTCCGGCATGGTGCGCGGCGGCGTGACCATCCCGCCAACAGCATCATTGGCAGGTGCCGCGCGGCTGGCTGTCACATCATCGGGTTGCTTGAGCACTTCGAGAGCGCGCGCGCGATTGGGCAGGCGGCGGATAAAGCCGCGCTCTTCCAGTGCGGAAATCAGGCGGTGGACGCCAGATTTGCTCTTCAAATCGAGTGCGTCCTTCATTTCCTCGAACGAAGGCGAAATGCCCGATTCCTCCAGCTTCCTCTGGATGAAGATCAGCAATTCACGTTGCTTGGCGGTCAACATGGGTTGTTCCCCTCAATGTTCCGTTCAACACGGTTTTCGCTCCAATACGTGAACGAATAAGGAACAATTATGAAACAGAATCGCTCAAGTCAAGCCATACCGCCATTTTGAAGCAGATAAACCGGAACTATTTCCCCAACCGCGGCGGGTTCGGAATCCGCGGGCCGTATGATCAGAGCTTCGGCGATCGCGAGGCTGGTAAGGGCGCTACTATCCTGTTCGGTGAGCGGTTCAATTTGAGCTTCTGTCATGCGCGCACGGAGGAATTCTGCACGCTTGCCGGTTGCAGAAAGAGGTTGGGCAAGGGGCATTGCGATGCTCTGCGGTAATGGTCTTTGCGCGCCTGCAAGCCGTCGCAGGAGCGGGATGAGAAAGAGGAAACTGGTCACATAGCTGGACACCGGATTGCCCGGCATGCCCAGGATGGTTTGCTCTCCGCGTTTGGCTACCAGCAATGGCTTTCCCGGCTTCATCGCGATCCGCCAGAAGGCTATCTCCGCGCCCCATTGTTCCAGCGCAGGACGTATAAGGTCGTGATCACCAACAGAAGCGCCTCCGCTGGTGACCAGAACATCGGCATCGGATGCCTTCTCGAATGTCTCCAGAATGGCCTCGAGACGATCCTCTACGGGGCCTAGACGGTTAATCTGGCCGCAGAGTGGTGACGCCATGGCAGCAAGCATGGCTCCATTGCTAGCTGGGATTTGGTGCGGATCCATTTTTGTCGCATCGCGCGCCAGCTCGTCCCCGCTATCGATAATTGCAAGGCGCGGCAGGCGGGAAACGGGAATCTTGCTGTGTCCACCCGAAATGGCGAGGGCGACCGCAGCCGGGTTTAGGCGTGCGCCGCTTTCGAGAAGCATCTTGTCCTTGGCAAAGTCGAAGCCCTGACGACGAATATGGCGCGGTGTGGCGGGATCTTGGCCCGACAGGCTGAGGTTTTTGCCCTCTCGAATGGCGTTTTCCTGCAGCAGCACCGCGCCGCCGCCATCGGGCATTAGCGCACCGGTGGAGATACGGATCGCCTCTCCGGGTTGGAGAGTGCCGATAAAGGGATGACCCGCTGCGCTTTCGCCGACGACTGTCCAGGGGCCGTGCAACTCGTTGCCGCGAACAGCATAGCCATCCATTGCCGACAAATCAGCAGAGGGTTGGGTGCGACGAGCGACGAGGTCCTGCGCCAGATATCGTCCATACGCACTGGCCACGTCGAGCCATTCTTCAGGCAGAGGCGGGACACTGGCG
>CAJXLD010000324.1 GCA_913055595.1 uncultured Altererythrobacter sp. | reverse complement strand
CCTGCGCCCAGTGCCACCACTTCACCCGCAACTTCCAGTCCGGGAAGCTCGGATGCACCCGGCGGCGGTGGATAGACGCCTTGACGCTGCAGGCAATCCGGGCGGTTCACACCCGCATGGCTAACTGCAATCAGGAGCTGTCCGGCCCCTGGATGCGGGACGGCAACGCCCTCTAATTGCAGCACTTCCGGACCGCCGGGGGCGGAAATCGCCATGGCTGCCATTGTCGCCGGTATTTGCGTCACCTTTCCTCCTCGGGTCGGACCGACTCATCCTCCACACCCCTAGGGGCGCGACCCATTGACAGCAAGCAAGTCGCTGGCGATGTTTAACGGCAATGGACGAAGACGATCTTCCTCGGATGCGCAGCGATGCCGCGGGCCAATTGGCCAAGGAAGTGCTCGATACCTATTCGCAGGACGAGTTGATGGCGCGCATCCAGCTGCTGGAAGCCGAAATCGCTCGCGTGAAGGCGCATCATGCCAAGGCGGCGGACCATCGCAAGATCGCCGATGCACTATTCAAACCGCGAGAGACGGACTGATGGGGCTGGCAATGCCCCCCGAATTTCTCGAAAATGTGCCTGAAGGCACTATATCAATCATATTCTCACAAGAATCGGGACAAACCTGGCCGCAATTTGTCATCGGGCGTATTCCGCATTGGGCGAGGGGCGGCGTTCGCATTATTGAAACCATTCGGACCCTATGATTGGCCCAACGGACAGGAACACATGCCAAGCTTTGCGCAAAACCTAGAGAAATCTCTCCACACCGCGCTCCAGCACGCGACGGATCGCAGCCACGAATATGCGACGCTGGAACATCTCCTGCTTGCCTTGATCGATGATGAAGATGCCGCTGAAGTCATGACGGCTTGCGGTGTCGATCTGGCCGAATTGCGCCAGGTAGTGCAGCAATATCTGGATCAGGAATATCAGTCGCTTAAGACGGAAGACGATGCCGATCCGCAACCGACGGCAGGTTTCCAGCGGGTCATCCAGCGCGCTATCCTGCATGTCCAGTCTAGCGGCAAGGATACGGTGACCGGGGCCAACGTGCTGGTAGCCCTCTTCTCCGAGCGCGATTCCTATGCTGTCTATTTCCTGCAGCAACAGGATATGAGTCGACTCGATGCGGTCAGCTTTATCAGTCACGGAATCGGCAAGGGCGGCAGACAGGTAGAAGCACGCCCGCCCGCCGGGGCCGAGGAAGGCGAGGCACGCGCGGAGGAAAAGCCCGACAAGGCCAAGAAGGAATCTGCGCTCGACCAGTTCTGCGTCAACCTCAACCAGAAGGCGTTGGACGGCAAGGTCGATCCACTGATCGGCCGCGGACCGGAAGTTGACCGCACGGTGCAGATCCTCTGCCGACGCTCAAAGAACAACCCGCTCTATGTCGGCGATCCTGGCGTGGGCAAGACGGCGATAGCCGAAGGACTGGCGCGCAAGATCGTCGAAGGCGACGTGCCCGAAGTGTTGCAGGATGCGGTGATCTATTCGCTCGATATGGGCGCGCTGCTGGCCGGCACACGCTATCGCGGCGATTTCGAGGAGCGCCTCAAGCAAGTTGTCAACGAACTTGAAAAAATGCCCGAGGCCGTTCTTTTCATTGACGAGATTCACACGGTGATCGGCGCCGGCGCAACCAGCGGCGGGGCCATGGACGCGTCCAACCTGTTGAAGCCCGCACTCTCCAACGGCGCGATCCGCTGCATCGGCTCGACCACCTACAAGGAATTTCGCAATCATTTCGAGAAGGACCGCGCGCTGCTGCGCCGCTTCCAGAAGATCGATGTGAACGAACCGACGATCGAGGATACGATCAAGATCCTCAAGGGCCTCAGAAGCGCGTTCGAGGAGCACCACAAGGTCCGCTACACACCGGATTCGATCAAGACGGCGGTGGAAATGAGCGCGCGCTATATCAATGACCGCAAATTGCCCGACAAGGCAATCGACGTGATCGACGAGGTCGGCGCGATGCAGATGCTGGTTCCGCCCAGCCGCCGCAAGAAGACTATCACCGCCAAGGATATCGAGAAGGTGATCGCCACCATGGCGCGCATCCCGGCAAAGACCGTAAGCAAGGATGACAAGGCCGCGCTTGCCAATCTCGAAAAGGATCTGAAGCGCGTCGTCTTCGGGCAGGATGCCGCGATCGAGAAGCTCTCTACCGCGATGAAGCTATCGCGTGCGGGGCTTCGCGATGCGGACAAGCCGATCGGCAGCTTCCTCTTCTCCCGCCCCACCGGC
>CAJXLD010000323.1 GCA_913055595.1 uncultured Altererythrobacter sp. | reverse complement strand
GGACTGGTAGGCTGCCTCGCCAATGCCCAAGCCCTGGATGCCGACGGAAAGCCTCTCAGCATTCATCATGGTGAACATGGCGGCCATGCCCTCATTGGCTTCGCCGACCAGCCATCCGGTCGAATCGTCGAACTGCATCTGGCAGGTGGCGGAGGCCTTGAGCCCCATTTTGTGTTCGAGCGCGGTGCAGGAAACGCCATTGGAAGGGCCGACGCTTCCGTCGTCCTTGGGAAGGAACTTGGGCACCAGGAACATGGAAATGCCCTTGGTACCGTCGGGCGCATCGGGCATGCGCGCGAGCACGAGGTGGATGATGTTCTCCGCCAGATCGTGATCGCCGGCGGAGATGAAAATCTTGGACCCAGTGATTTTGTAGCTGCCATCCTCTTGCGGTTCTGCCTTGGTGCGCAGCAGGCCGAGGTCGGTGCCGCAATGCGCCTCTGTCAGACACATGGTGCCCGACCATTCGCCGCTGTTCATCTTCGGAAGGTAGAAATCCTTCAGATCCTGCGACCCATGCGCCTTGATCGCCACCGTGCCGCCATGGGTGAGGCCGGGATAGAGGCCAAAGGAGAGGTTGGTGGAACAGGTCATCTCCTCTACCAGTTTGTTGACCCGCTCGGGCAGGCCCTGCCCGCCATAGTCGGGATCCGATGCCAGCGAAGACCAGCCGCCTTCGGTGAATTGCTGGTAGGCCTCCTTGAAGCCTTCGGGCGTGCGGACCACGCCGTTTTCGAGGGTGCAGCCCTCCTCATCGCCCGAGCGGTTGAGCGGCAGCAGAACTTCGCGGCTGAATTTCCCCGCCTCTTCCAGGATGGCGCTGGTCAGGTCTGAATCGAATTCCTCCAGCGCGGGAAGATCGCCGAAACCGTCATCGACCCATAGCTCGTCGAGCACGAAGCGCATGTCGCGGAGCGGGGCTTCATAGACTTGCATTGCGTATCCTCTCTTCAAGGGTGCGACCGGCCGTTGTTTTTGGTGAGGGAGGTCCGGCCGGCCGCTATCTCGTATCAGTTCCTGAGCGGTTTGCCCGTTTCGAGCATATGTTCGATCCGCGCCTGGCTGCGGCTTTCGCGAACAAGTTTTGCGAATTCAATCCGCTCCAGCTCCAGTAGGCGTTCTTCGGTCACCACATCGGTGGGATCGGCATCGCCGCCGGTCAGCACCTGGGCGAGGTGGTCCGCCACAACGCCATCATATTCGGTGGCAAGGCCGCGCGACTGGAAGTCAGCTACGGCAAGCTCTAGCGCCGCTTTGCCGCTAGGGCCGGGCAGTACGAATTCGGGCGGTTCGGGTGGCGAATAGCCCTCTGCCAATGCGAGCGCTTTGACCTTGGCATCGGCGAGCAGGCGATCGCGGTTCATGGTCACGCCATCGCTGGCGCGCAGGAAGCCGAGCTCTTTGGCATTGGCGGCCGATTTGGCGACCGTGGCGGTGGAGACGATTTCGAACACTTTGCTCACCGCAGGCATCGGGCCCTTGGGCATGCCGGGCATATCGCGCCAGCGCTCCAGCATTTCGCCGCAACCGCCCCAGCCGGGGATCAGCCCCACACCGCATTCGACCAAGCCGATATAAGTCTCCGCATGCGCCTGCACCGCGTCCGAATTGAGCACGACCTCGCAGCCGCCGCCCAGCGCCATGCCGGAGGGCGCGGCGACAACAGGGAAAGGTGCATATTTAAGCGCCTTGAAAGCATCCTGCCCGCCCTTGATCAGCTTCTCGATCTCGCCCCAGGCGGCAATGTTCACCGCGAAGAGCGCGAGGCCGAGATTGGCACCGGCGGAAAAATGCGTTCCCTCGTTGTAGATGACCAGCGCCTTGTACTTCTCCGCCACCAGCGGGATGGCATCGCCGATCAGCTTCATGACTTCATTGTCGAGCGCATTCATCTTGCCGGTGAATTCGAGCGCGGCGACGCCATCGCCGACGTCCCACAGGCTGGCGGAACCGTTCTTCAGAAGGGGTTCCGAATTGAGCTTGATGTCGGACAGCAGCAGCACGCCATCGGCCCGCTCGATATCGTGATATTTGCCGTCGAGGCCGAAATACTGTCGCTTGCCATTCTCGACACGATAGAAGCTGCCCTCGCCCACCTTCTCGAGGATGTCGGGCACCGGAAGGCCGTCTTCCTCCAGCCTTGCACGCAGCTTGGCCGCGCCAATCTTGTCGATCATCTCGAAGGGGCCGGCCTTCCAGTTATAGCCGAGCTTCATCGCATCATCGACGCCGACGATGGTGGCGGTCGCCTCGGGCACGATGCTGGCG
>CAJXLD010000322.1 GCA_913055595.1 uncultured Altererythrobacter sp. | reverse complement strand
AGGCGGCCATCATTGCGGTCGCGCAGCACGTCCATCGCGCCCCATTCCAGGCCCATGCGGGCGGCAAACTCGATCAGGCGCGCGGTTTCCTCGTCTGAAAACGCCTCCCGTGTTTCCACCAGTCGGACATCGCAATTGATGTTGGTGAAGCGCTTGCCGATCTCGCGGCGCTTGATGAAGAGCAATGGCATGTCGCGGCCCACGATGACACAGCGATAATCCATCACCTCGTTGGCACTGCAGCGATTGTCGACCAGGCGTTGATAGGCACAGCCCGGCTTGGCCTGGACCGGCGCCTGCAGAACGCGGCCGTCATGCGCGCCATTGATCTCGGATTTCTCCACCACGGCGCCGACATGCAGCGCCGGGTCCACAGCAATGCCGTATCCGAAGGTCTGCTCGAAGACCTCTGCCACGCGGGTCTTGGACACATCGCAGCAGCCGAAATTCATATGCGCCGCCGTATGCGGCATCTCCGGCGCGGGCGAAGCCGTGGTGTCCTCGAAATAGATGGTGAGGTCGGCTTTCGACTGGTCGCGTACGATGCGGCCGCCAATGGCATGGGTGCAGGCCCAGATGAAATACCAGGGGCGCGGATTCTGCGGCGTGAAGGCAACCCGCGGACCCTTGCGGCGCAGCGAGACGATCCGCCAGACTTCCATGCAAAAATAGAAAACCAGCCAGTTGAGGCAAACGGCGATGAATTTCGCCCGGAGTGGCAGCTGATGGCCCGTGCTCTTTATCGACACGACCCCATCGCGATAGGCCCAGTCTGACCACCAGAAGGCGCTGTTCATTGCTGCGTCCCGTTCTCTCGCCCGCTGGCGGGCATGCCAGATAGTGATTAGCGGCCCAAGGCTTGCGTGGGAAGCCCCGGAATTGGACGAGGCTGTATCATGCCGGCATGGATCGAGGCACTGAATTTCATTTCTGCACGTCTTCGCAGGGCTGTCTTGCTCCTGTTAATGCTGGCGGCTGTACAGGCCGCACCGAGCTTGATTTCCGCGTCGGATGCCGATCAGGGCTCCGCCGATTACAGCCAGACACTGCGGCGGGCTATTGATTGACATGCCGGTGCGCCCCATGAAACGGTACCGGTCACCAACAGGGTCAGCGCGTATATGTTCGGATACATCGCCCGGCGAATTCTAATTGCCGTACCCACAATACTGGTAATCATTACCGTCGCCTTCTTCATGATGCGCGCGGCGCCTGGAGGTCCGTTTGATCTCGAGCGCCCGATGCCGGAAGAGGTGCGCCAGAATATTCTCGAACATTTCGGCATGAACCGGCCGGTCCACGAGCAGTATTTCGCCTATCTCGGCGATCTGGCACAGGCCGATCTCGGCCCGTCGCTGCGCTTCCGTGACAAGACGGTGGCGGATATCATTTCCGAAGGCTTTCCCGTCAGCGCCACGATTGGCGGGCTTTCCATCCTGCTGGCGCTGTTTGTCGGCTCGATCCTCGGATCGCTGGCCGCACTCAGGCAGAACAAGCTGACCGATTTCGCGGTCATGGGCTTTGCCATGGGCGGGATAACCATTCCGCCCTTTGTGATGGGGCCGATCCTGGCCCTTGTCTTCGGTTTGTGGCTGCACCTGTTACCGACAGGGGGGCTGGATCCGAGGTTCGGTATGACGCCGGAAAGGCTGGTCCTGCCGGTGGTCACGCTGGCGCTGCCGCAGATCGCGATTGTTTCGCGCCTGATGCGGGCGAGCATGATCGAGGTGCTGCGCTCCAATTATATTCGCACGGCACGGGCCAAGGGCCTGTCCGGCCCGGCGGTGCTGTTCCGCCACGCGCTGCGCGCAGCTGTGCTGCCGCTGGTGAGCTATATCGGCCCGGCTTCGGCTGCGCTGGTGACGGGCTCGATCGTGATCGAGCAGGTCTTCCAGCTGCCCGGTATCGGACGCCAGTTCGTGATGGCCGCGCTGCAACGTGACTATACGGTCGTGATGGGCGTCGTGATCCTGTATGCTTCGCTCATCATTCTTCTCAACCTGCTCGCCGACCTGGTCTATGCGGCGCTGAATCCACGGGTGAAGTTCGAGTGAATACGACAACGATCGGATCCGAAGACAACGCCAAGGCGCTTGATACGGCCGCGATTGAAGGCCGGTCGCTGTGGGATGACGCGCTGGCGCGCCTGTTCCGCAACAAGGCAGCCGTCGGCAGCATGGTCGTGCTCGGCCTGCTTGTGCTGATCGCCATTGTCGGACCTTTCGTCTGGCCGCACAGCCACGAGACCATCTATCGTGACCGCGTCTGGCTCGCCCCG
>CAJXLD010000321.1 GCA_913055595.1 uncultured Altererythrobacter sp. | reverse complement strand
GCGGTGTCCGGCCTTTCCGACAGGATCGGGCGCAAGCCCGTGATGGTCTTTCTGCCCTTCCTCTCGCTGATCGGCCCGCTTGGCGTATTACTGCTCGATCCGGCGAATTTCGAAAGCTTCGCCATCGGAAACATGAGCGGTTATGCCGTTGTGCTGGTGCCGATCTTCTTCCTCGGCTGGATGGTCAACGGCACCTTCCCGATCTTCATGGCTACCATTCCTTCGGAGACCTTCAAGCCGGTCCACCACGCCACCGTGCTGGGTCTGGCCATGGGGTTCTGCGAAGTACTGGGCGGCGTGTTCGGCCCACCGGTTGCCGGCATGCTCAACGATGCCTTTGGTGCTGACACGTTCCTCTATGTTCTGATGCTGCTCGCCGTGATCAGCGGCTTTGTGGCAATGTGGCTGCAGGAAACCGCGCCCGCTGCCCTGCGCAAGCAGGGGCGGACGTTCGAAGCAGTCTGACCTGACACACTTAGCTTGCTTGGCTTCCTGCCTTTGGGCAGGATGGCACCCGACGAGTCACGCAAAGTGACCAAAGAAAAGGAGCAGGCATGCCTGAAGCACCGACAACCGAACCATGGGCCGGTACGCCGCCCGTACCGCACGTATTACGCCCCGGCGCCCAGCCGGAGGCCTATATGGCCAAGATTGCCGAAGGCGATGAGCGGCTGTTCGTGCCGATTGTGGAGGATGTCTATTCCAAGCCCGTCTGGATCAGCCCGACGCTCAACATGTGGGCAGACGTGCTGATGGCCAAGAAGGCCACCATCGTGAACCGGCATTACCACCCCAAGCCGATCTGGGCCTATACGATCAGCGGTAAATGGGCCTATCTGGAGCATGACTGGACGGCCACGGCGGGCGATTTCATCTTCGAAACGCCGGGCGAAAGCCACACGCTGGTATCCTATGAGCATCCCGATCCGATGAAGGTCTTCTTCGTCGTGTCCGGCCCGCTCATGTGGCTCGATGAAGAAGGCAATACGGTCGGCCATTTCGACGTGTTCGATTACATGCAGATGGCGCGCGACCATTACGATGCCTGTGGCATCGGTGCCGATTATGTCGACACGCTGATCCGTTAGAACCGGGAGAGAGGAAGATATGTCCGATACGATGAAAGCCCCGCCTTCCGAAGTGAGCGAGATCGTCGATGTCCTCTTCGCGCATAAGGACATGGTCCGCAAATACACGCCCGGCGGGCGCTATATCGACATGCAGAGCGATGTGGACAGCCCCTGGGTTCCCTTCGGCGAGAATGCGGCAATCAAGCACCTCGCATTCGACGTGCGGCAGAACGCCTGGTCGAATGTGCTGTGGATGAAGGGCCCCGGCACCATCGGCACCCATCTCCATCGCGGCACCGTCACCATGGTCTGCATCACGGGCAGCGTGCGCTATCTGGAATATGACTGGGTTGCATCACCCGGCGGATTAATCCTGGAAGTTCCGGGCGAAGCGCACACGCTGGTCACCGATCATCCCGAAGGCTGCCGCCTGTTCGGCTGGATGCAGGGGCCGATCGAATTCTACGATGCCGAAGCCAAGTTCATCGAGGCGATCGACGTGTGGTGGAACATGAAGCACTACGAAACATACTGCGAAGAGAATGGCATTCCGATCAACGAGAAGCTGTATCTGTAGGCGTGAGTCCCCGCGAAAGCGGGGACCTCGTGAGAAGCTGAGGAAGTCCCCGCCTTCGCGAGGACTCACGGAGAATAGATGACCGACCCAAGAACACTCGACCAGTTCGATCTCACCGGCCGCTCCGGCATCGTCACCGGCGCGGCGTCGGGCATTGGCCTTGCCTATGCCGAAGTGCTCGCCGAAGCGGGTGCAAAGGTCACGCTGACCGATATCGATGGTGCAGGTGCCGAACGCGAAGCGAAGCGGCTCACCGATGAAGGCTATGACGCGCGCTGGGATGTGTGCGACGTATCCGACCTCGCCCAGGTGGCGCAGGCGTTCGACAACCATGTTGCGGCCTATGGCGGGTGCGATGTTGCCTTCGCCAATGCAGGGCTGGACGTGGGCGACGGTTTCTGGACACCGGAAGACACGCGCAATCCCAATGGCCAGATCGACGTTTACGATCCGGAAAAATGGTACAAGTCCATCGGCATAAACCTTACCGGCGTGTTCCATACCGTGCGCGAGGCGGCGCGGGTGATGAAGGCACATGAGAAAACCGATTATCGCCGAGGTGGCTCGATCGTCATTACCAGCTCCAACGCTGCCGAGGTGAACGAGGCGATTGTCGGCGTACCCTATATGGCGGCCAAGGCGGG
>CAJXLD010000320.1 GCA_913055595.1 uncultured Altererythrobacter sp. | reverse complement strand
TGGATGGGACGACAGTCCTCGATGAGGTGCTGCCGGCAGGTGGGCTCTCGGGAAGCGGCCCGTCGCGGATCTACCGCAGATTCGAGGTGGTCTCCGGACAGCACGAGATCACGCTCAGCCTGCGGACGAATCCGCAGGACGCTGAGAACACCGCGAGCGAATCCCGACGCGTCGCCTTGGCACCGGGCCAGAATCTGGCGATCGACTATGATGCCGGGGCCGGCGGTTTCATCTTCGAGTGAACAGGAGGATTTCGCATGGCGCTGTTGGAATGGAGACCGGAGTTCAGCGTCGGTGATCCGGCCGTCGATCACGAGCATCGGGAACTGATCGACCTGGTGAATGAAACAGCGGGGGCGATCCTCGAGCAAGGTGACAGCGCGCGGACCGAACGCGCTTTCGGTGACCTGCTCCGGGCGATTTCGGCACATTTCGCCCACGAAGAGCGGCAGATGCGCGCCGCGTCTTACGATCAACTCGCCCAGCACAAGGCCGATCACGAGCGACTGCTAGATGCATTGCGCGACATCATGGATGCGGCGCCGGACGCGCCGGGCCGGTCGGCTGACCATCTGGTCGAAGTCCTCGGAGATTGGTTCACCGGGCATTTCGCCACCCACGATGCCCGGTTGCACCACAAGCTGGGACCGCATGAGCATGATTGACGCACGGTAAAAGCGATTTGGCCGATGCTGGCAGACTAATTCGAACCGTTCTCAGCTGGAACGGCGACACTGACCGTCATGGCGTGCAAAGACAGCACCACTCAATGATTACGTCGGGGCGGTTTCGCGAAGCTCTCCGTCATCCCTGAAGCCGATGCAGAATATATGCGGCCAGCCTACGGCCGTTGCTCGGAACTTCTCCATCACGCCAGCGATGCGATGAACCCATCGATCCCAACGCCTGATGAGATAGTAGACGAACTCAAGGCGCTCACCGATTGGCTGGAGGATAATTCACGTCTGTCTAGCCCCCTGTTTCTAGGCCGCTGATCAGCAGTTTCTCTATTAAGGTTTCCGGCACGGGTGGACGCATTTTGAGCGCCTGGTGAGGACGGGTGTGATTGTATTGTTTGAGCCAGTGATTGATGACGATCTGAGCCTGCTCGGCCGTGTTGAACCATTCGGCATTGAGAACCTCCCGCCGTAGTGTCCCATTGAATCGCTCGTTGTATCCGTTCTCCCACGGCGATCCGGGATAGATGCGGATCGGCTTGATACCAACTCTGCGCAACCATTCCTGCATTGCCTCGGCAGCAAACTCATAGGTGGGAACGATCGCGTTGCCCTTGACGGCTTTCACAAGATCCTTGCGGACAACATAGCCCGCGAACTCCGCGTTGATCTTCTCGTCTAACGTGCTCATCCCGCCTCTCAGAAATCGAAATCCGTTGTAATCCCGCGCCGCAGTTGGAACCGGTGGCTGGCATAATCCTCGAAATGCCGAGTCTTGCCGACACGCTCACGCAGCTTCAGGAAAACATCCTGGTTGTTGAAGTTGTCGGCCTCACGGGACAGAAGGAACTTGAAAGGTTGCTCCCGTTCACGCGGGTTGTCGGACGCGAAGTCGAAAACCAGATCGTGCTGGTCCGAGATTAGGGTGCCATCCATGGCGTAGATCCCAGCAGACAGCTCACGTTGGTGCAATTTTTCCGAGACGGGCTGCGCCTGATAGAAGGTGACGGCAGTCTGCCCCGATGAGATCAGGCTCCGGCCGGGAACGATAATCTGGACTTCCACCTTGCCGATATCGGCCTCGCGCTGTTTGCCAACACGCAGCACCGGCACGATGGTTTCCTGAAGGGTCGCTCCTCCGTGGACGAAGCGGCTCCCAGCACCCTTGACCCGCATCCGGTTGGAGCAGCTCTTTGAGTTCAGATTTCTCGGTGCTCTGCTCCACCTCGAGAATCTGATCGAGGATGTCGCGTTCACGAAGGATCTCGATAGCCAAACTGTAGAGGCTGAGGCCCAGCACCTTTACGCCCGCATGTTCAGCCCGGGTCACAAGGTCCCGGCGGTCGTCCTCAACTCCGACTGCGAATTCCGCGGGGAACGGACAGATGAAGAATGGCACCTCGTTGCCCAGCCCCTGTTTGCTGAGGAACCTTTCGCTGGTCACGACGCGGTAGAGATGCTCCGCCAGCTCCTTTCGGTTGAAAACACTCTTCACACTACGCTCCATCGACAGGCACGCCCGGAAACACTGCAAGGTCCCCCGGCGCCTGTTCCTCGATCATTGATTTCAGTTGGCTGGAAATCAGCGCTGCCTGTATTTGGCCTGCTTGGGAAATGATGCCGGCTTCCCGCATGATC
>CAJXLD010000319.1 GCA_913055595.1 uncultured Altererythrobacter sp. | reverse complement strand
AAGCGCGACATCGTGATCGACATGTGGTGCTATCGCCGCTTCGGCCACAATGAGGGTGACGAGCCGATGTTCACCCAGCCGCTGATGTATTCGGCGATCAAGAAGCACCCCAAGGTCAGCAAGGTCTATTCCGACAGACTCGTCGCCGAAGGCGTGATCGACAAGGATTGGGCGGGCGAAGAGGCCGACCGCTTTACCGCCGTGCTCGATACCGAGTTCGAGGCGGGCAAGAGCTACAAGCCCAACGAGGCGGACTGGTTCGCCGGGCGTTGGTCGGGCCTGCACAAGCCGGTCGATCCCGAAACTGCGCGCCGAAATGTCCACACCGCGATCGAGAAGAAGCTGTTCGAAAGCCTTGGACGCACGCTGACGACCGTTCCCGAGGACCACACGATCCACAAGACGCTGCAGCGCGTGATCGATGCCAAAAAGGCCATGTTTGAAAGCGGCAAGGGTTTCGACTGGGCTACCGCGGAAGCACTCGCTTTCGGCAGCCTCGTCACCGAAGGCTTTGGCGTTCGCCTGTCGGGCCAGGATTCAGGTCGCGGAACCTTCAGCCAACGCCACGCGATCTGGGTCGACCAGAATACTGAAGAGAAATACATCCCCCTCTCCACCCTGCCGCATGGCAAGTTCGAGGTTTATGATTCGACATTGTCGGAGTTTGGCGTGCTCGGCTTCGAATATGGCTTTGCCATGGCCGACCCCAAGACGCTGGTGATGTGGGAAGCGCAGTTTGGCGATTTCGCCAATGGTGCGCAGACCATGATCGATCAGTTCATTGCCAGCGGCGAGGTGAAATGGCTGCGAGCAAACGGCCTTGTGCTGCTGCTGCCGCATGGTTTCGAAGGACAGGGTCCGGAGCACTCCTCCGCGCGTCTCGAACGTTTCCTGCAACTATGCGCGAATGACAATATCCAGGTCTGCAACATCACCAGCCCGGCAAATTACTTCCACGTGTTGCGCCGGCAGATGCTGCGCCCGTTCCGCAAGCCGCTCGTCATCATGACGCCCAAGAGCCTGCTGCGCCATCCCATGGCCAAGAGCGACGATCAGTTCTTCCTGGGTGACAGTCACTTCATGCGCATTCTCTCCGACAAGACAGAGATCGCCGACAAGAAAGTGCGCAGACTGGTGCTGTGCTCCGGCAAGGTCGCCTATGACCTGATGGAAAAGCGCGATGCCGAAGCCATTGACGATGTTTCCATCGTCCGCCTCGAGCAGCTCTATCCCTTCCCCGGCGAACCTTTGGCCGTTCGCCTCAAGCGGATGACCAATCTGGAAGAGGTCGTATGGTGCCAGGAAGAACCGAAGAACAATGGCGCATGGTTCTTTGTCGAAAGCCAGATCGAAGACGCACTGACCGCCGCCGGTCATGAAGGCATGCGGCCCAAATATGCCGGCCGCGATGTTGGTGCTTCGCCGGCCACGGGCTTTGCCATCCGCCACCAGCAGCAGCAGGAAGCGCTCGTTGCCGATGCGCTAGGCCTGAACGCCACTGGCGGCAAACCTGCCGCAAAGACCAAATCCAACCGCAAGAAGAAGGCCTGAGGAATTCGATTATGGCCATTGAAGTCACAGTTCCCACCCTGGGCGAATCCGTCACCGAAGCCACCGTTGGCGAATGGTTGAAGCAGCCCGGCGAAGCCGTTGCGGCGGATGAGCCGATCATCAGCCTGGAAACCGACAAGGTCGCAGTGGAAGTCCCCTCGCCGGTCAACGGCATCCTTAGCGAACACAAGGTCGCGGAGGGTGATACGGTCGAACTGGGTGCGCTTCTCGCGCTGGTCGAGGAAGGCGATGGCGCGGCTGCCGCCAAGCCTGCCGCACCTGCAACTGCACCGGCGCCTTCGCCCACTCCCGCGCCTGCCGCGAAGGAAGCAGGCGACGATGCGATCACCATGTCCCCGGCAGTGCGTCGCGCGGTGCTCGAACACGGTGTCGATCCCACCACGATCAAGGGCACAGGCAAGGATGGCCGCCTGACCAAGGAAGACGTGCTGGCTGCCGCCAAGGCCAAGAAGGAAGGTAGCGCACCAGCCACCGCTGCGCCTGCCGCATCGGAAACGCCGGCTCCCGCTTCTGCCAAGGGCGCGCGCAATGTCGAACGCGTGAAGATGACGCGCCTGCGCCAGACCATCGCCAGGCGGTTGAAGGGCGCACAGGAAGAGGCCGCGCTGCTGACCACCTTCAACGATGTAGACATGACCGCGGTGATCGAGGCACGCGAAGCCTACAAGGAGCTCTTCGCCAAGAAGCACGGCATCAAGCTCGGCTTCATGAGCTTTTTCGCCAAGGCCGCCTGCCTCGCATTGACGGATATTCCCGCCGTCAACGCG
>CAJXLD010000318.1 GCA_913055595.1 uncultured Altererythrobacter sp. | reverse complement strand
GCCGTGCTGGGCCTGCACCGCATCGAGGACCGCCCCGTGGCGGTGAACGGCGAAGTGGTGATCCGCCCGATGATGTATCTCGCGCTCAGCTATGACCACCGCATCATCGACGGCCGCGAAGCCGTGACGGCGCTCAAGATCATCAAGGAAGCGATCGAAGATCCCATGCGGATGCTGATCGACCTCTGAGGAACTGACTATGTCCGATTTCGATTTCGACGTCCTGTTCATCGGTGCCGGGCCCGGCGGCTATGTAGGTGCCATTCGCGCGGCACAGCTCGGGCTGAAGACCGCTTGCGTCGAGAGCCGCGCAACGCTCGGCGGCACCTGCCTCAACGTCGGCTGCATTCCCTCCAAGGCGATGCTGCACGCGTCGGAATATTTCGACGCGGCCGCCAATGGTTCGATGGCCAAGATGGGTGTCGAGGTGACACCCAAGCTCAATCTCGAAGCCATGCATGGCCAGCGCCGCGACGCGGTATCGCAGCTGACCGGGGGCATCGAATATCTGTTCAAGAAGAACAAGGTCACCTGGCTGCAGGGCCATGCCAGCTTCAAAGACGCGCATACCGTAGAGGTCGATGGTAAAACGCACACTGCCAAGGAGGTGGTGATCGCCACCGGCTCCTCCGTCACCCCCCTGCCCGGCGTCGAAATCGACAATGACAAGGGCGTGGTGGTCGATTCCACTGGCGCACTCGAACTGCCCAAGGTGCCGAAGAACCTAGTCGTTATCGGCGGTGGTGTAATCGGCCTGGAACTGGGCAGCGTATGGCGCCGACTGGGAGCCAATGTCACCGTGGTCGAATATCTCGACCAGCTGCTGCCAGGAATGGACATCGATATCCGCAAGGAAGCCGCCAAGATCTTCAAGAAGCAGGGCATGGACCTCAAGCTGGCGACCAAAGTCACCGGCGTTACCGTGCGCGGCAAGACGGCCACCGTGACGGTGGAACCGGCGGCCGGCGGCGATGCCGAAACGCTCAAGGCCGATTGCGTGCTCGTTTCCATCGGCCGTAAGCCCAATACCCAGGGCCTCGGCCTCGACAATATCGGGCTGGAGCCCAATGAGCGCGGCCAGATCGAGATTGACGGCCAGTTCCGAACCAGCGTCGACGGCATTCGTGCCATTGGCGACGTCGTCCCCGGTCCCATGCTCGCCCACAAGGCAGAAGATGAGGGCATTGCCGTAGCCGAATGGATCGCGGGCGAAGTCGGCATCGTGAACCACGATGTGATCCCCGGTGTCGTCTATACCTGGCCTGAAATCGCAGGTGTCGGCCTGACCGAGGAAGCCGCCAAGGACAAAGGCGAGATCAAGGTCGGCAAGTTCCCCATGCTCGCCAACAGCCGCGCCAAGACCAATCATGAGCCTGACGGTTTCGTGAAGGTCATCGCCGATGCCAAGACAGACCGGGTGCTCGGCGTGTGGTGCATTGCCAGCGTTGCCGGCACGATGATCGCCCAGGCCGCGCAGGCGATGGAATTCGGCGCACTGTCGGAAGATATCGCCTACACCTGCCACGCCCACCCGACGCATTCCGAAGCGATCAAGGAAGCGGCGATGGCCGTGCGGGGCAAGCCGATCCATATGTGAGGCTGGCGTGGCCGAACTCTCCCCCTTCCACCTCGCCTTCCCCGTGCATGACCTCGCGGCAGCGCGCGCGTTCTGGGGCGGCGTGATGGGGTGTCCGGAAGGGCGCAACTCGGATCACTGGATCGATTTTGACTTTTTTGGCCACCAGATCGTGACGCATCTCGTGCCCGGATGCGACCAGCGCGACGAAGCCAGCAATCCGGTCGACGGCCACGGTGTGCCGGTGCCGCATTTCGGCATCGTGCTGTCGATGGAGGAATGGCAGGACCTCGCCGACAAGCTTGCTGCAGCGGGAACCGCCTTCGTGATCGAACCCCATATCCGCTTCAAGGGCCAGCCGGGCGAGCAGGCGACCATGTTCTTCCGCGATCCTAGCGGCAATGCGATTGAGATGAAGGCCTTTGCCGATCGTTCCAAACTCTTCGCCACGGACTAGCGCCCAGCTGCTGCACACGGTAGGTCCCGCCCATGGCCAAACAACGCATCATGCAACGCTTCGCCAAATGGCATATCTGGCTGGGCTGGCTGGTCGGCTTTCCCATACTGATGTGGACCATATCGGGCCTTGTGATGGTTACCCGTCCGATCGAAGAGGTGCGCGGCGAGCACCTTCGCGCCGAAACGTCGATCATCGAAACTGCCGAACTCGTCTTCCCCTCCGAAAGGATCGGCCCCGCCAGCAGTATTTCTCTGGTGGCGCAGGTTGATGGCCCAGCCTGGATCGTCGTCGAGCCCGATGGCGGTC
>CAJXLD010000317.1 GCA_913055595.1 uncultured Altererythrobacter sp. | reverse complement strand
CAGCGTCATGCCTGCCGGGCCATTGACCTGCCGGTATTCGCCGATCTGCTGATAGGCCTCGAACTCTGCCTGCCATTGTTCTTCGTTCAGCGGGGGAAGGGTGCCGGTCACGGGCTTCCACTCGGTGATCGAGAGCCCGCTTTCCGTCAGCCGCGTGATCCCGCCGACCGCCACGATCAGCGTTACCAGTGCGGCCACCACGAACAACCAATGCGCGAGGGCAAGGGGGCGGGGGGCCACCTGTTTGACCGTTGTTTCGGATTCGTTCGATGTTGCCATGCGGAGCGATGTGCTCCGGCCACACCCGAATCGCAAGTTTCCATTTTGGTACCGAAACCAGTTGCGCAATGATATAGCGTTACATACATGGGCTGCATGGGTTCAATCCTCACACGGATTCGCGGCCGCCTGGATCGCGTCGGCGTGCTTTTGTCATGCTTGTGCCTGATCCATTGCGTTCTGGGCCTGGTACTGGTCGCCGGCTTGGGATTGGGCGCCACGTTCCTGCTCGACCCTGCAATCCATCGGGTCGGCTTGCTGTTGGCGACGATTGTGGCAGGTGTGGCTATCGGCATTGGCGCTATCCGCCATCGCCGCGCAGCACCTTTCGTGGTGGCCATGACTGGCCTTTCCTTCATGGGCGGTGCGCTCGCCGTCGGTCATGGTTATGAAGAAGCCGTATTCACTATTATCGGCGTCATCCTGGTGGCGACGGGCCATGTGCTGAACTTGCGCAAGCTGTAGGTTCGTCTATCTGCTCGCCTGCATGGACGAGAGCATTTCCATCACTGTAAACGGCGAAGCCCGCCAGAGCGGGTCGGCAACGGTTGCTGGTCTTGTGCGCGAATTGGGCCTCAAGCCGGAGAAGGTGGCGGTAGAACTCAATGGCGAGATAGCACCGCGCTCCACGCTGGAAAACGTTGGGTTGAGAGATGGTGATGTACTGGAGATCGTCCATTTCGTGGGCGGCGGCTGACACAGGCCTGTTGCCCTTGCCGCCTATCGTGGATACCGCATGGGACATGACCGAGATGCCAAATATCCAGACCGATCCAGCAACCGATGATAGCTGGGAAGTGGCAGGCCGCCGCTTCACCTCACGCCTGATCGTGGGGACGGGCAAGTACAAGGATTTCGCGCAGAACGCCGCTGCAGTGGAGGCAAGCGGGGCGGAAATCGTCACCGTGGCAGTACGCCGGGTGAATGTCTCCGATCCCAACCAGCCCGTGCTGATGGATTATATCGATCCCAAGAAGATCACTTACCTGCCCAACACTGCCGGTTGCTATACGGCCGAAGACGCGATCCGCACCCTGCGCCTGGCGCGCGAGGCGGGCGGCTGGGATCTGGTGAAGCTGGAAGTGCTGGGCGAAGCGCGCACGCTCTATCCCGATATGCGCGAGACGCTGAAGGCCACCGAAGTGCTGGTCGGCGAAGGCTTCAAGCCAATGGTCTACTGCTTGGATGATCCGATCGCCGCCAAGCAACTGGAAGAAGCGGGCGCGGTGGCGATCATGCCGCTGGGTGCGCCGATCGGTTCGGGCCTGGGCATCCAGAACAAGGTGACGATTCGCCTGATCGTGGAGGGAGCAGGCGTTCCTGTGCTGGTCGATGCCGGCGTGGGCACAGCTTCCGAAGCGGCCGAGGCGATGGAGCTGGGCTGCGATGGCGTGCTGATGAATACCGCCATTGCAGAAGCGAAAGACCCGATCCGCATGGCGCGCGCGATGAAGCATGGCGTGATCGCCGGGCGCGAAGCCTACCTTGCCGGACGCATGCCGACGCGCAAATATGCCGACCCAAGTTCGCCGCTCGCCGGGCTTATTTGATTTGACCCTCAGACGCCGGGCGCGGCCCATCCGGGTCGCTTGGCTTTCGGGCTAAGGCCCGCCGCGAGGACCGCGCGCCCGGATGGGCGAGCGGAAAACGAAACATCGCAAACCTTTTCTTAACCATGTCGGCGCAAGCTCCCTTCTGACACATGAGGGAGCCGATCATGGCCAATGCGAAGACTTCAACGCTGACCATTGCCGAGATGCGAGAATTCGCCAGTTTCACGGCGGAGGAACAGCTCTTCATCGAACGCGCTCTCGATATCTCCATGGGCCGCGGCGATGCCTTCAAGGCATGGGGCAGCCAATGTGGCGGCGCCTCCACCATTCGCGCGCAATATATCGCCTATCGCGAATTGCGCGGTTTGCGCGAGAGCATCCCGGCCGAAGACAATTTCGATGGCGTGGCCAAATTCATCGGGGTGCTGGTGCGGATCTCCGCCCAGGACCTGGCACAAGAGCAGATCACTAGCTTCTCCGCCTATCGTTTTCTCTATGAGCGGCTGCTCGGCGCCGAAGTGCGTCCCTTCCTT
>CAJXLD010000316.1 GCA_913055595.1 uncultured Altererythrobacter sp. | reverse complement strand
GACAACGACAACAAGAACGCCATCCGTGCCGCGCTCGGCACGCCGACGCCGGAGCGGCTGTTGAAGGTCGCGCAGGCGATGCGCCTCGGCGCCGGCGACGAATTGATCCACAACGCTTGCCGCATCGATCCCTGGTTCCTGGCCGAGATGCGCGCCATCGTGGAGACCGAGGCCCAGATCAAGGCCAAGGGCCTGCCGGAAACCGCCGGTCCGTTCCGCCGGCTCAAGGCCATGGGCTTTTCCGACACCCGCCTGGGCAAGCTCGGTTTCGGGGGTTTCCTCCAGCGGTGGCAGGATCGCTTCCAGCTGGCCGACATAGGCTGTGAAGCCTTCCGTCCAGGCGAAGGTGCTCTCCAGTTCCTCCAGCAGCCGTTCGGTATAGCGCAGCTGCACCAGGCAGCTATATTTCTCCAGCCCGCCGGGAACCGCCTCGCGCCAATAACGGCGGCAATGGCGGGGCAGGATCTTTTCGATCCGGTCCACTTGTGTATCGGGCACGATGGCCACGACGAGCCTTGCGGTCATGGGCTTCCTCTACGCTCCAGACTTCAGAATAGAACTCCTGCTGCTACTGTCCATTGACCGGTCGCAAAGCCAAAGCGGAATCCACCGGTGTCCCCGCCAGTTGTGAGTTGAATTGCCGGGACAAAAGGCGTCTAATATGTGCGTCGGGAGGGGGATTTGGATCTCGCAAGGGAGGCCTGCCCGTGCCAGCATTCGATTGCGTACTCCTCGATCTCGGCGGTGTCGTCTATGTCGGCGATACGCCGATAGCCGGTTCGATCGAAGCGGTGGATCGCCTGCGCAATTCCGGGTGCGCCTTGCGCTTCCTGACCAATACCACGCGCACGCCGAAGGCTGCGTTGCTTCGCAAGCTGCGCGCCTTGGGACTGGTCATCGACGAGGACGAACTGTTCACGCCGGCGCAGGCGGCGAGGGGCCTTATAGAAGCGCAGGGCCTCGATCCGCACCTTCTGGTTGCACCTGCGCTGGAGGCGGATTTCGACGGCCTCGCCGAAGGAACAAGGAGTGCCGTGGTCGTGGGCGATGCAGGAGAGCGTTTTACCTATCAGGCGCTCAACGAGGCATTCCGGCAGCTTGAGGAAGGCGCGGTATTCCTTGCTCTCGCCAATAATCGCCATTTTCGCGATACCGATGGCCAGCTCAGCCTCGATGCCGGGCCCTTCGTGCAGGCACTCGCCTTCGCCAGTGGCATGGAACCCGCTATTCTCGGCAAGCCTTCGCGCGACTTCTTCGATGCCGCGCTTGCCAGCGCCGGAGCCGATCCAGCCCGCGCAGTGATGGTAGGTGACGACGCGGAAAACGATGTTGGCGGCGCACTGGCGGCGGGCCTTTCCGGGGTGCTCGTCCGCAGTGGCAAATACCGAGCGGGCGATGAGACGGCGCTCGATCTTCCGCCAAGTTATGTCGCAGACGATCTCTCTGCCGCCGTGGAATGGATCCTTGGTTAGCCGGAAGTCCAGTTGCCACGCTGGTTTGACCGGGCGCAAAGATAGTATGCGGCACTTACAATATTGCCGAACCTACCAGAGACGAATCATGGGCAGCAGGTGAATGGCTCCTGCGCCCCAAGGGAGAGCAGTCATGGCAGAGATTGTCGGCGGTTTTGCCGTTTCGCACACGCCCACCATCGCCTTCGCCCAGGATGCGGGCAAACAGGACGATCCCGTGTGGAAACCAATCTTCGACGGGTTCCAGCCTGTGAAGGACTGGCTCGCCGAGACAAAGCCCGACGTGATCATCTATGTCTACAATGATCACATGACCTCCTTCTGGATGCGGCACTATTCGCATTTCGCCATCGGCATTGGCGAGGAATATGCGGCGGCAGACGAAGGTGGCGGCCCGCGCAAGATTCCGCCGATCAAGGGCGATCCGCAGCTGGCCGAACATCTCGCCTTCGGCATGGTCGCCGATGATTTCGACCTGTCTTACTGGCAGGGCATGGGGCTCGACCACGGGGCCTTTTCGCCGCTGTCCGTCCTGCTGCCGCATTCTGATGAAGAGGGTTGGCCGTGCAAGATCGTGCCGCTGCAATGCGGTGTGCTCGAACTGCCGATCCCCAAGGCGCGACGCTTCTGGAATTTCGGTCGCAGTCTGCGCCGGGCGATCCAGAACTATCCGGCAGACATCAAAGTGGCGATCGCCGGCACCGGCGGCCTATCGCACCAGGTGCATGGCGAACGCTGCGGCTTCAACAATGTCGAGTGGGACCATGAGTTCATGGACCGGCTCGCCAATGATCCGGAATCGCTGCTCGATATACCGGTCGGCGAGCTGGTGAAATTGGGCGGCATGGAAGGTGCCGAGATCGTCATGTGGATGCTGATGCGCGGCGCGCTGGCCCCCAAAGTCAACGAATTGCACCGCAGCTTCTTCCTGCCTTCGATGACTTCGA
>CAJXLD010000315.1 GCA_913055595.1 uncultured Altererythrobacter sp. | reverse complement strand
GAGAGCTGGATGAAGCGGCGAGCCGAGGTCAAGGACTCAGGCACCCTGATACCGGGGCACGGTGGACTTTTTGACCGGGTTGACGGTCTCTTGGCGGTCTCCTTTGCAATTGGCCTTCTCCCGCTTATCGGCTGGATAAGACAGATGATAGCTGCATGACCCGCTCCATCTCCATCCTTGGCGCGACAGGCTCTATCGGCGCTTCCACGCTCGACCTGATCCGGTCGGATCGCGAGGCGTGGGACGTGAAGGCGCTCACCGCCAATTGCTCGGCGAAGGAACTGGCGGCGCTGGCGATCGAGTTCGGTGCGGAAATCGCCGTGGTTTGCGACGAGACATGCCTGCCGGAACTGCGCGAGGCCCTTTCGGGCACCTCGGTCAAAGCCGGAGGCGGCGCACAGGCGTTGTGCGAGGCGGCGGCATCCGGAGCTGACGTCACTGTGGCGGCGATTGTCGGCTGCGCGGGCCTTGCGCCGGTCATGGCGGCGGTGGAACAGGGTGGGACCATTGCGCTCGCCAACAAGGAGGCGCTGGTCTCCGCAGGCGATATCCTCATACAAGCGGTCAAGCGCTACGGCGCAACGCTACTGCCCACCGACAGCGAGCATAATGCCATCTTCCAGTGCCTTGCGGGCAATGACCTTGCCAATGTCCGCTCGATCACGTTGACCGCCAGCGGTGGCCCGTTCCGCGAGTGGAGCCACGAGCAGCTGGCCAGGGCCACGCGCGAACAGGCGCTGAAGCACCCGAACTGGGACATGGGCGCCAAGATCACCGTCGACAGCGCCACGATGATGAACAAGGGGCTCGAGCTGATCGAGGCCTGGCACCTCTTCCCCGTTGGGCTGGACCGGTTGCGCATCGTGGTCCACCCGCAAAGCGTGGTGCATTCGATGGTGGAATATCGCGACGGCTCCACGCTCGCACAGCTCGGACCCAGCGATATGCGTGTGCCGATTGCCTCCTGCCTCGCCTGGCCGGATCGCATGGATACGAATTGCGAGCCATTAGACCTGCCAAGGCTCGGCACACTGAGCTTTTTCGAGCCCGACGAGGAACGTTTTCCTGCCACGCGACTGGCCCGACAGGCTGCGGAGGCGGGCGGGTCAGCGCCAGCAGTGCTCAGCGCGGCCAATGAGGTGGCTGTGGCGGGTTTTCTCGAGGGTCAGCTTGCATTCACTGAAATTTCGGCAATTAGCGCCAGAATGCTAGAACAAGAGCTGCCGCTGGCACCTACGACAATGGAAGAAGTCCTTGCCGTGGACGCAGAAGCACGCCAGCGTGCCGGAGAGATGCTGGAAACAGCCTGAGAACTGCCCGAGAGTTGCCCGAGAAGTAGATGCCACAAGCTTTTGAATCCGTACCCCTGTGGATGATGATCCTCGGTTTCCTGCTGATGCTGGGGCCGCTCATCACGCTGCACGAGCTGGGGCATTACCTTGTCGGCCGCTGGTGCGGGGTGAAGGCGGATGTGTTTTCGGTCGGCTTCGGCAAGGAAGTGGCGGGCTACACCGACAAGCGCGGTACGCGCTGGCGGCTCTCTGCGCTGCCGCTGGGCGGCTATGTGCAGTTTGCAGGCGATATGAGCCCGACCAGCCAGCCCAATGAGGAGTGGTTCAAGCTGCCCGAATGGGAACGCGAGCAGGCGTTCAATTCCAAGACACTGTGGCAGAAATCGCTGATCGTGGCGGCGGGGCCGGTCACCAATATATTGATTGCATTGGCAATATTCACCGCCTTTTTCATGGCATTCGGCAAACCCGTGGCTGCGGATCCCTCGGAAGAGAATTTTGTGGCGTCATTCCTTGAGGATTCTGCGGCTCAAGAGGCCGGCCTGCAAGTTGGAGACCGGATTGCTGCGATCGACGGAGAGCCGATGCTGGCGTTTCGCGATGTTCAACAAAAGGTATGGCTGTATCCCAACCGAGAAATGGAAATCACGGTCGAGCGTGGTGACGAGACGCTGACCATACCCGTAACGGCCCGCTCCGAAGTGATCGAGGATCGTTTCGGAAACAGCATGACTATCGGGCTGATCGGCGTGCAGACGCGGCAGACGGAACAGCGCTATGTCGCAGCGGGCCTGTTCGAAGCCATTGGACTTGCCGGCAAGGAATGCGTCCGGGCCGTGCGGTTAATGGTTACCGGCATTGGCCAGATCATTTCTGGTGTTCGACCCGTCGAGGAGCTTGGCGGTCCCATTTCGATGGCGAAATTCTCCGGCGAACAGCTCAGTCTGGGCTGGCGGGAATTTGTCAGTTTCGTCGCCTTCATCTCGCTTAATTTGGCATTCATCAACCTCCTGCCAATCCCCGTCCTCGACGGTGGGCACCTGGCATTCTATGCGGCAGAAGCGATCCGCCGTAAGCCAGTCAGTCCGCGCAGTCAGGAATGGGCGTTCCGTACCGGGATGGCACTAGTGCTGGGCCTGAT
>CAJXLD010000314.1 GCA_913055595.1 uncultured Altererythrobacter sp. | reverse complement strand
AGGACCTGCTGAAATTCGGCCTCATCCCCGAATTCGTCGGCCGCCTGCCGGTCATCGCCACGCTGCACGACCTTGATGCCGATGCGCTGGTGACGATCCTCAAGGAACCCAAGAACGCGCTGGTCAAGCAATATGCCAAGCTGTTCGAGCTGGAGGATGTCGAGCTCAACTTCACCGACGAGGCATTGGTGGAAATCGCCCAGAAGGCCATAAAGCGCAAAACCGGCGCGCGTGGCCTGCGCTCGATCGTCGAGGGCATTCTGCTCGATACGATGTTCGACCTGCCCAGCATGGAAGGCGTCACCGAAGTCGTTGTGGATGCCGACGTCGTGCACGGCCGCAAGGAACCCGTCCGCGTAATGGAAGGCAAGAAGGACAAGAAGGAAGAGGCGGCCTAAACCGCCCCTCCCCTTCTCCTTACCAAGGCGCCTGCACTTTGGTGACGCTGGCGCCGCCATCGGCCCATAGATTGCTGCCGGTCACGAAGCTCGCCATATCGCTGAGAAGGAACAATGCCGCCTGGGCGATCTCTTCGGGCTGGGCAATGCAGCGCAAAGGATGCAGGCCGGCCGCCCATTCCTTCTGCACCGCGTCTCCTGCCATGGCCGTATTGGTGCCGCCGGGTAGCAGCGCATTGGCGCGAATACCCATGTGCGCATAATCGGCGGCGAGCGATTTCACGATCCCCGATAGTCCCACCTTGGAGGTGGCATAGGCCCCCATTGCCGGCAGGCCGCACGAATTGCCGACGAAGCTAGAAGTGAACACTAGCGCGCCGCCGCCGCTTTTCAGCATGGCAGGTACTTGTGCGTGGACGGCCAGGTGCGCGGAGCACAAATTGGTGCGAACGAACTCGACGAAATCGGCAGGTGCAACCTCGGCAAGAGGCGCCATCGGCCCGACCATTGCCGCGTTGTTGAACGCGCCATCGAGCGCGCCATAAGCATCCATCGCAGCAGCAACGCAGGCCTTGTGCGTGGCCGCATCGGCAATGTCGCCCATCACCGACTGCGCCTCGCCGCCCATGGCCGCGACCTCCGCACACACCGCGTCAAGCCGCTCACCGTTGCGCGCATTGAGCACCAGCCGCGCCCCGTGTCGTGCGAATAGCAAGGCCGCAGCGCGACCGATCCCTGTGCTCGCGCCGGTGATGATGATGGATCTGTTTTCAAGAAGTTTCATTGGGTTCCTCCAAATGTTGGAGGCGCCCAACTAGGCAAGACGCGAACGGGTTACGTCTCGTTTCATGCGATCAGCAAAACTGCCCTCCGCCAGCACCTGAAGCCGGTCTCAGTCACCCTTGCTCCGCCTGCCTGTATCGGATGGTTCGTCACCAAAGGCGTCGATCACGCTTTCCCTTGCCTTGAGGCAATAGCGGCCCGCGAGCAGCAGCACGGCGGCGATCACCAGGCCCGGCCAGTGCGACGAGATGGCAAAGCGGTCACTCGACACAGACAGGTAGAGCGCCAACAGGGAAATGAGGATCAGCATGCTTCCCATAAGCCGGTTCACCCCCAGCTCGATCCGCCGACCGACATTGCGCCGGTACCATCCTTCTTCCGGTTCCTCATCCATGCAGAACTCCTCTTTCCCAGCGCTGGGACCACTACCCTTCCTGTACTCTATCTTATGCCTGCCCTTTCTTAGGAGCCGGGCCGTATTGATTCTTTCCCGGCGTCCCCCTGCGCAAAAGCAGGTAGAACAACCAGAAGCTGCCCAAGGTCCATACTAGACCTGACGCAAGAAAGATCACAAACAAGACGGCTCCTAGCGTTGTCGGCAATGCGGCGGAGGGAGCCAGTAATACCAACAAGCTCAACAAAGGCATGGTAACCAAAGCTGTTGCCAATGACCCCAAGACGATCACAGCGGACCGCATGCTCTTGCCACTATCGTGCAGCCTTCGAACGCTGGCCGCGAACAAGATGAAGCACATCGTCAGGTAGGGAACTGATATTGCCAACGCCAAGGCTACGACATTCTGCCAGCGTACTGCTGGATAGGATGGGGCAAGCCCCGCACTGAACATCGCTGCCATTAAAGAGAACATGAGTACGCACATCAGGATCAAGGCCACGAAAGCGTAAGGCCAGAACACCCTGCGAGTATCACGCCCCTGAAGGTTCAGCAGGTTGCCGAAACCATGGACTATCGAAAATCCGATCGTTCGAAGAATCCGCAAGGCTGCCCTACCCCTCGCCAGCCTTCCTT
The DNA here is from genome assembly GCA_913055595.1 of uncultured Altererythrobacter sp. GTDB lineage: Bacteria > Pseudomonadota > Alphaproteobacteria > Sphingomonadales > Sphingomonadaceae > Alteraurantiacibacter. The sequence goes on along the minus strand of CAJXLD010000314.1, from coordinate 271 downwards.
CGCTCCGCCAACGCCATAAGCCGGGCATTGCTCTCTTCGGGCAGCACCTCGCGGAAGTCGTAATACTGCTCGAAATGCGGAATGCCTTCGGGCAGAGGGACCCAGGGCATCTTGCTTTCGGTGAAGATCACCACGTCGGGCGTCACGCTGCCGGGATCGTCCAGCGTGCCCACGCGTACCGCATATGCGAGCTTGCCGAGCCGAGCGTAATAGCTGAACACGCAAACCCCGCATTGCCCGCAGCGCCCCATAATATGGTCCTTGCCGCTGC
>CAJXLD010000313.1 GCA_913055595.1 uncultured Altererythrobacter sp. | reverse complement strand
GTGGGATCGTCTTCCGCCTTGCGGAATTGCGCTGCCCGTTCGATCAGTTCGGCTTTGAACACGTTCCTGTGTCCTCCCTGATGAATGCAAGGGAGCATTTGCCTGAAAAAGCGTCAAGCCTGTTACAAATGGCAAATCCACAGGATTATTGCCGAGTCGTACGGGGTTGGGGGATCGGATCATTGTGAATGTGACGCGATTTGCACCCAGTCCCAACGGCCCCTTGCATCTCGGGCACGCCTATTCGGCCATCGTTGCGCATGATCTGGCTCGGCAAAGCGGCGGGCGTTTCCTGCTCAGGATCGAAGATATCGATGGCGCCCGGTCGCGTGTCGAACTGGCGGATGAGTTTCGCGAGGATCTCGCATGGCTTGGACTCGAATGGGATGAGGTCCCGGCCCAAAGCAGCCGTGTCGATGAATATGAAGTGGCCGCCGCGACTTTGGCCGCCATGGGCCTGCTCTATCCCTGCAAATGCACACGGGCGGAAATCGCCGCTGCGTCAAAGGCAATGGGTCCCGATGGCCCGGTCTATCCCGGAACCTGCCTGATCGATCCCCCAAAAGGGGAAGAGCCGGTGGCGTGGCGGCTGGATGTGGCAGCAGCCATGGCGCGCACCGGGATGCTGACGTGGCATGACGAACTGGCTGGAGAACAGGTGGCGCGGTCTGACTTGTCGGGCGATGTCGTATTGGTGCGAAAGGATGCCGATACGCCGGCATCCTATCACTTGGCCGTAACTTTGGATGATGCCGCGGACGGCGTTACGCTTGTCACGCGTGGGGCTGATTTGTTTGCGGCAACGCATGTTCATCGCTTGTTGCAGGAACTGCTCGGCCTGCCCGTGCCGCGCTGGCATCACCATGCGCTGCTGCTCGACAGTGATGGCAAGAAGCTCGCCAAGAGGCGGGGGTCCCCCTCGCTGGCGGGCAGGCGCCGCGCCGGGGAGGATGGCAAAGCACTGGCGGACCAATTGCGCGCCGGAGAATTACCGACTGGAATTACGCTCTCAGCGTACCTACATGACCCGGTATGAACTGGTTTTTGGCATTGGTAATCGTCGCCCTCATGGCTTTCGTCGTCATCTCGCTTGTGCGCGGGATTATTGCATTCCTGCAGACGACCAAGATTGACCTCGAAAATCAGGACAATGCAGAACATGTGGCGGTGATGCACAAGCGGCAGAACCAAATGATGTTCAACCGCGTAAAATATCAGGCGTTGGCCATTGTTGCGGTTGTAATCCTGCTTGCGGTGAACAGCTGATAATTGCCGTTCGCGTCAGCCGTCGCCGAAAGATCCGTCGTTCAAAATCCACAGCCCGGCCAGCAATAGCGCCGCACAGATCGCAACGCCCCATGCCAGCAATTTGAAGCGCGGAAGGTCAAGGCCTTCAAGCGCGTGGGCCTGCATGCGCTCAAGCGAGCTGCTCGCTCTCCTTTCCGCATTCAGGGCGAGGAATATCGCGAATCCGATGAATACGCTGGCGATCGCCTTGGCGAGCCAGGGCGGATGGAGTTCACCGAACAACACATGAAAGGCAACCCCGATACCGATCGCGCCGAAAGCGGTGCGCATCCATCCGGCAAAGGTCCGTTCCACCGCCATGATGGTGCGGTCTTCGGCCATTTTCGTCCGGTCTTGCGCCAGGGCTTCGCTCTTTTCGTCTTCGCCGGTCTTGTCTCCGGCATCATAGGCACGATCATCGCTCATATCAGTGTCAGCCTTTCTCGGCTCCGGCATCCTGCTTCAAGCGATACAGCACTTCAAGCGCTTCGCGCGGGCTGAGCGCATCGACATCCAGCGCATGCAGTTCCTCACGCAAGTGGTCGATCTCTTCTTCTTCGGCCTCTGCGGCAGCGGCGAAGAGCGGCAATTCGCCCAGACCCGCCGCCAATCCGCCCGTTTCCGCACGGCCTTTTTCGAGTTTGTCGAGAACGGCCTTCGCGCGCGCCACCACCTGCTTTGGCACGCCCGCCAGACGCGCTACGGCCAGCCCATAGGATCGGTCCGCCGCGCCTTCGGCCAGCTCGTGCAGCAGCACCAGCTCTCCCTTCCATTCCTTGGCGCGCGCATGGTGGAGCGAGAGGGCGGGGCATGTGTCGGCCAGCCGCGCCATCTCGTGATAATGGGTGGCGAAAAGGCAGCGGCTGCGATTTGTCTCGTGCATCGCCTCAGCCACCGCCCAGGCGAGCGCCAGCCCGTCATAGGTCGATGTGCCGCGCCCGACTTCATCCAGGATCACGAAGCTGCGCTCACCCGCTTGCGACAGGATCGCGGCCGTTTCGACCATCTCGACCATGAAGGTCGAGCGCCCGCGCGCGAGATTGTCCGATGCGCCCACGCGGCTGAACAGACGGTCCACCAACCCGATCCGCGCGCTTTCGGCCGGGACATAGCCACCCGCCTGCGCCAGTAGAACGATCAGCGCATTCTGGCGCAGAAAAGTCGATTTGCCGCCCATGTTCGGGCCGCCAACCAGCCACAAGCGGTCGTCTTCCGACAGCGC
>CAJXLD010000312.1 GCA_913055595.1 uncultured Altererythrobacter sp. | reverse complement strand
CCTGGCTGTGATTGCCGGCAGAGGCCGCAATCACGCCGCGCGCACGCTGTTCGTCGGTAAGCTGCAACAGCGCATTCAGCGCGCCGCGTTCCTTATAGGCAGCGGTGTATTGCTGGTTCTCGAACTTCAGCCACACTTCGGCGCCGGTAATGGCGGACAGGGTCTTGCTATGCAGAGTTGGCGTGCGCACGACAGCACCGCTGATCCGCTCCTCGGCGGCGCGGATATCGGCAATGTCGAGCATCCCTTGCAATGTTCCCGTCTCAGTCATGCTGCGAGCCTATCGCAGATTCTCACGCAAGGGAAACCCCGCATGTGCCTTTCCACTGTCAAAGATTGCTTTGCGCGGGCCAAGCGGGCAGTCAGGCGCGCATGAGCAATCCAAAGAATATCGCCTTTCTGGGCCTTGGTGTGATGGGCGGGCCGATGGCCGCGCATCTCGCCCGCGCGGGGCACACTGTCACCGGCTGGAACCGCACTACCACGCGAGCCGAGGCCTGGATGGAGCGCTTTTCGGGCGAGGGACTGCCGGTAAGGATCGCCATCTCCTTGCGCGAAGCTGTGGAAGGCGCGGATGTGGTTCTGTCCTGCCTCGGCAATGACAATGACCTTGCCGAAGTCATGCTGGGCGACGCGGGTGCGCTCGCGATGATGAGGCCCGGTACGCTCTTTATCGATCACACCACCGTCAGCCCCGCGATCGCCCGACGCATTGCGGAGGCAGCCGAGGCCAAGGGAGTGTTGGCAGTGGATGCCCCCGTTTCGGGCGGGCAGGCAGGTGCCGAGAACGGCAATCTCTCGATCATGTGCGGCGGCTCGGACGAGGCGATGGCCGAGGCAGAACCGGTCATGCAGTGCTATGCCGCGCGTATCGTCCATATCGGCGCCGCGGGTGCGGGGCAGGCGACCAAGGCAGTCAACCAGGTGTGTATCGCGGGCGTTCTCGCGGGCCTCTCCGAAGGCGTGCGACTGGCGCAGGCAAGCCATCTCGACATGGACAAGGTGCTCGAAGCGATCAGCGGCGGCGCGGCGCAAAGCTGGCAGATGGACAATCGCTGGCAGACCATGGCTGCGGGCGAATTCGATTTCGGCTTCGCCATAGACTGGATGCGCAAGGACCTTGCCATCGCCATGGCGGAAGCCGAAGAAGCCGGTTTGGAGCTGCCCGTTACCGAACTGGTCGACCAGTATTATGCCAAGGTACAAGAGCTGGGCGGCAACAGGCAGGACACCTCTGCCCTTATCCGTCATTTGCCGGAGGTTGGCGAATGATGCTGCGCCTGCTTACAGGCGTCGTGCTGGCCCTGTTCCTTCCTGCTACAGCCCTCGCCGAAATCCATTTCGACAATCTGCGTGGCATGTCCATCGGCCTCGACGGCAGCGTGGACCGCTTTTCGGGCATGGTCGTGGATGATGACGGGCGCATCGTGCAATTGCTCGACTTCGGCGACAGGCCGGAGGTGGAGATCGACTATTATGTCGATCTTGATGGCCGCATCGTCCTGCCCGGCATGGTGGATTCGCATGTCCATGTGATGGATCTCGGCCTGTCGAAACTGACATTGGACCTGTCAGGCACGCGCTCACTGGAGGAAGCGCAGGCCCTGATTGCAGGCTTTGCCGAACGATTTCCCAACAGGCCATGGTTGATCGGCCGCGGCTGGAACCAGGAATCATGGGGCCTGGGACGTTTCCCGACCGCCGAAGAAATAGATGTGATCAGCGACCGTCCGATCGTGCTCGAACGGGTGGATGGGCATGCCATCTGGGCCAGCTCTGCCGCGTTGCGCGCCGCCGGAATCACTGCCGAGACGCAAGATCCGCCGGGCGGCCGCATTGTCCGGAAACCCGGATCGCGCGAACCCTCTGGCGTGCTCGTAGACAATGCCCAGGAACTGGTCACTCGACACGCCCCGCCCCCACGCCCCGAAGATCGCGACCTTGCGCTACACGAGGCACAGCAGGAATTCTTCCGGCATGGTGTCACGGCTGTGGCCGATATGGGCACATCGATCGAGGACTGGATGACCTTCCGCCGCGCGGGCGATGGCGGACGGTTGAACCTGCGGATCATGTCCTATGCCGCCAGCGTGCCTGAAATGTTGCTGATTGGCGGCACCGGCCCGACGCCCTGGCTTTATGAAGATCACCTGCGGCTCAACGGCGTGAAATTCTACCTCGACGGTGCGCTGGGATCGCGCGGTGCCTTGCTCAAGCAAGATTATGCCGATGATCCCGGCAATCACGGTCTGGAAGTGCTCGACGGCACGCAATTGCGCAATTCGATGAGCCGCGCGGCAATGGACGGGTTCCAGATCGCGATCCATGCCATCGGAGATGCCGCCAATGCAGATGCGCTCGCCGCGATCGACCAGCTTTCAGCCGATTTCACCGGCGACAGGCGCTGGCGGATCGAACATGCGCAAGTGGTCGATCCTGTCGATATTCCGCATGTTAGATCGGAAGAGCACACGTCTGAACTCCAGTCACTAATCGATCTCGTATGCCGTCTTCTGCTTG
>CAJXLD010000311.1 GCA_913055595.1 uncultured Altererythrobacter sp. | reverse complement strand
CCCAAGGCCGCCATGACCGCGTCAATCAGCGAGATGGCGCCGGATGGTTTCCGTGGTTGCGAGGGAGTTGCGCTGTGGCTGGGCCGCCGGTTTGCCGGCATCGTGACCGTCACACATGTAGTAGCGTTGCGCGGGCCGGGCATTACGAAACGCCCTGATCACCTGTCCGTATCCCCCGAGTTGCTGAACGAGGTCACGATGTTCGCCATGCGCGCCGGTGTCTATCTGGTCGGGCAAATTCACTCGCACCCCAGCACTTGGGTGGACTTGTCGGAGGCTGACAAGCGATACGGAATTCGCATGCCTGGCTACCTCTCGGTGGTTGCTCCTGACTTTGCTCGTCGCCCGGACACCGCGCTTGCGGAGTGCGGCGTGCATGTTTTCGAGCGCGGGGTCTGGCGCCGTCTCGGCGCCATCGAACGGATGTGTCGTGTTGTCGCCGGAGCTGGAGACGTTTCTGTCGATCGGGTGGGAGACATGCCATGATTGGTGACCTTCACCGCAGCCGGATCAATGCCACTGTCCGCGGTCTCTCGGGGATCGCGGCGCCGCCCGATAGATTCACCGATCAGCGCGTACTTCTGACCGGTACGCGTGAAGTCCTCGCGTCTCGCAACGGCGCCGAGATGATGCGGTCGGCGGTGCTGCTTCTGATGCGCATGACCACCGACCTGACGGTGGCCATCCCCGACGGTTTCGATGAGCTCACGGAAGGTCTGGCCCAAGTCGCGCGGGATCATGCGTGGGAGCGCGCGCCGGCATTCGCAACAGTGCCAGTGGACGCAGAGGGCTATGCAGCAATCCTGTCGGTCGGAGGCAAAGCGTCGGCCGCGTTACCGTTGACGGTCATCACATGCAATGGGTGGCTCGCGAGAGTCAGTTCGGGTTCAACGAGCATCTCGCAACTTTGCAGCCAGTGGAATCCAGTGGCCGCGCTTGCTGCGGCCTCGCTTGGAGCGAGTGAGGTCTTCAAGCGGCTGCTGCGCCTCAAGCCCGAACACGGGCAGCTTCTCAATGGTATCAGCTTCTCGTTTTGGGACTATGGATTGAGCAATGATCCCGGCCCTCACCTGCCGACCGAGATGGAGACGGACCTTCTCATCGCCGGCGCTGGCGCTATTGGTAACGGTGTCATTCACCTGCTCTCGCAGTTGCCGTTGAAGGGACGGCGACGGGTCCTGGACGTCCAAACGTACGGAGATGAGAACTGGGGCACCTGCCTCCGGCTGACGCCAACCGCTGCGGCCGCCGGCGACACGAAGGCCACCTACCTATCGAAGATCTGGGCCCCCGGGGTGGAGCCGGTTGTCGGGAGGATCGAAGACGCTGAGGCCGACGCTGGCTGGCGCGCGCCAAAGGTCGTACTCAGCGGGTTTGACAACGTCGAGGCCCGGTATGCGGTTCAGGATCTGTGGCCGGACCTCGTGATCGATGGCGCCATTGGGCCTAGGCTCGAGTGCCAGGCCAGTGCGCATCCGTGGAGCGGCGAGATCGCCTGCCTTCGCTGTATCTTCGAATTGGAGAATGGGGAGCGGGCAGAGAATGTGCAACGGAGGCTCACCGGCCTCTCGGTCGCAGCACTTCGGCAGGCGAGCCGGGCACTGTCCCGACAGGACGTCGCAGACGCCGAGCCCGATAAGCGGGATTGGCTGCTCGGCCAGATCGGCAAGCCGATCTGCTCGGTGTTCGAGGCAGCACGGCAGATTGCGGGTGGTGAGGTGGCCGCGGGCTTTCGACCATCGGTGCCCTTCGTGGCGACCATGAGCGCCTGCATGATGGTCACCGAGCTGGTTCGCTACCTCACGACCGGCGATGTTGGTGTCCAGCCGCGTTTCTTCTTCAGTTTTCTGTGGGGGCCGCAACAGGGCGCCCATTACCCTGAGGACCGTCACGACGACTGCCAATGCAGCACGCGGGCCCACCTCATTGAGCGGGTCAGGGCAGGAAGGTGGTAATAAGCTGGCGGCAGGCTTGTAGTTCGCTACTGGCGAGTGTTTCCTGATAAGAAACGATTCGACGCGGTTTGGGCGGCGCGACTGTGGAGATCTCATTCTCTGATGCCCGATTGTGCACTATCTTCAACAGCATCGATCGCCTTAGCGAGCGATACGGGAAGGACGTTGCTCAGTCGATTGCGGTTCGAATGGCGGTGCTGGCCGGCGCCCCTGCGCTGTCGCATATCCCGCGAAAGCCACCAATCGGCCTCAAGGTGGACGGACAATCTTTCACCGTCGATCTGCGCGACAACCACCGTCTTCGTTTTGAGCCAGCTACTCCAAGAGTGCAGCGTGCCCCCGAAGCAGAGGACGTCACCCGCATCACAATCCTGGGAGTTGAACCTTGAAGCACCTATCCTTGTTGCATCGCCATGTCTGATATGAGGTATGGCTACCGGCCCAGCTATGCAGTCCCGCCAGGCGCACTGATTGAAGAGCAACTGAACGGCCTCGATATATCGGCTCGAGAACTTGCCCGTCGTTGTGGCCGTTCGCCGAAGCTCATCGCGGAGATCATCTCCGGGAAG
>CAJXLD010000310.1 GCA_913055595.1 uncultured Altererythrobacter sp. | reverse complement strand
CGCAAGGCTGCCTCCAGCCTCGCTGTTGCCCGCGAGACATCGCTCGATGCAGCGACGCTGGGCTATCTTGAATCGTTGGTACGACGCGCATGGTTCCAGGTTTACGGCCCACGTAGCGGATTGTTCGCCTGGCTACGGCAGTTTCTCGGCGGCGGCTGGAGCGCCGCGGTGCGTGATCTCTGGCTCGACATCTGCATTGCCCTGTCCGTGATGGTGGCGGGCACGATAGTTGGCTGGCTGCTCGTGGAGAGTGACCGCCAGTGGTTTTTTTCCCTGGTGCCCCCGCAGATGGCGGGCGGCAGGCAACCGGGGGCCAGCCGTGAGGATTTGCAGGGAGCGCTGCAAGGCACCGAGACTGCGGAGGGCCTGACGGTGTTTGCTGCCTCGCTCTTTTCAAACAACAGCGGTGTCTGCATCCTCGCCTTTGCGCTCGGCTTTTGTTTCGGCATCCCCACCTTACTGCTGCTGGTCCACAATATGGCGCTGCTGGGGGCGATGTGGTGGGTCTTCGCCGGGGTCGGCCTCGAATGGGAATTTGCCGCTTGGCTGAGTGTGCATGGCACTACAGAACTCTTCGCCATTCTTCTCTCGGGTGCGGCCGGCCTACATATCGGGCGCAGCATGGCCTTTCCCGGCCAGCGGTCGATCCTCGCCGCAGCATCGGCCAGTGGCACGCGGGCGGCGCAAGTCATGGTTGGCTGCGTGATCATGTTGGTAATCGCAGGCCTGCTGGAAGGCTATGCTCGCCAGTTGGTCGGTTCAGCAGACGGCCGCGCGGGAATCGGTTCAGCCATGCTGTTCTTCTGGCTAAGCTATTTTCTTTTTGTACCGCGCCCGGCCGATCATGCGAGAGGCAGGGCCTTATGAATGCCGCGATCGCCCGAAACCGCTTCCGCGCGAGCGAGGCCAAACGCCAGCGCCAGCTGGTCACGCCTGAAGGCTTGGCGCTGCCCTTTGCGATCTCCAGCCGCGGCGCCCGCGCTGGCGCTTTGATGCTGGACCTGTTGTTTATCGGCCTTGGCGGATTTGTACTGGTGCTTCTGCTTGTGGCCTTAGGAATCGGCGTATTGGACAGTGCAGCAGGCGGTCAGAGTCCCGCCCTGGAATTCGTCACGGTGCTGCTGATCATGCTGTTCTGGTTCTCGCGCTATGGCTATTTCCTCTATTTCGAGCTGGGCCCGAAGGGGGCAACGCCAGGCAAGCGGCTGCTGGGAATTCGCGTCGCCGCGCGCGATGGCGGCAGGCTCACGCCCGAAGCAGTGATCGCACGCAATTTGATGCGCGACGTTGAAGTGTTCCTGCCCACCCTGTTCCTGCTGGGCGGAGGGCAGCAAGCGGGCATAGCCGGCAGCGCGGCGGCAGTTTGGCTGGCGATCTTCGTGCTTTTCCCTTTCCTCAACAAGGACCGTTTGCGCGCAGGCGATCTGGTCGCAGGCACATGGGTTGTCGAGGCGCCAAAGGTCAAACTGCCCGAGGCCATGTCGCTCGTTCCCGACCGCCGCGAGGACTATCAGTTCGGCGAGGCGGAGCTTTCCGTTTATGGCGAGCACGAACTGCAAGTGCTCGAAAGCGTGCTGCGCCAGAGCAATGATGAGGCGCTGCGCGAAGTGGCAGAGGCAATCTGCCGCAAGATCGGCTGGATGCCCGGTGCCGGGCACGATCGCGAATTCCTTGAGGCCTTTTATGGAGCGCTGCGCGCGCATCTTGAACGCGGCATGCGCTTTGGCAAACGCAAGGCGGACAAACATGACGCGGGCTGACCCGCATGTGGTACTGCGTCCGGCAGTACTGGAAGATGCCGAATTGCTTGCCGCCCTGGCGCGCGATGCCTTCGACCACGCATTCGGCCATCTCTACAAACCGGAAGATCTTGCCGCTTTCTTCGCGCAATACAAGACGGTCGAGAAATACCAGGCCGCGATCGACAATCCGGACATCCGCATCCAGCTGGCCGAACTCGACGGCAAACCGGCTGCCTATGCACTGCTCGTGCGTAATGAGAGATTTGCCCAGCACCCCGCACCGCAACCGCAACGCCCGCTCATGCTTAGCCAGCTTTATTGCGCCGGATATGCGACCGGCATGGGCCTGGGCGCCGCCTTGATGGATTGGGTCATGGCAGAAGCGCGCGATTGGCGCGCCGATGCGATAACCCTCTCGGTTTACAGCGAGAATTTCGGTGCCCAGCGCTTTTACCAGCGCTACGGCTTTCGCCATGTGGCCGATATTGATTTCTGGGTCGGAAACCATCGCGATGACGAATATCTCTATGAACTTCTTCTGTGATTCCAACTCACCGGGCGGTTAATGCCAAATTAGGGAATTTCCGCGAGGATCGGCGCCTATCCGACGGAGAGAAAGCGCAATTCACATGGCTGCAGCAGAATCCCTATTGCCTGCCTCGGGCACTTCAACCAGCCCCTTGAGCGAGGAATTGCTGCACGATAGCGTGATCGAAGAGGCACTCGCCGGCGTCCGCACACATCTGGGAGTCGAGATCGCCTATGTCTGCCGCTTTGCAGGCGATGAGATGGTCGAGATTACACATCTGTGCAGC
>CAJXLD010000309.1 GCA_913055595.1 uncultured Altererythrobacter sp. | reverse complement strand
CACAGAGGGCGATGAAGTTGCACGGGCTCGAACCGCGCATGCATTTGGTGGAAGGCTCCACCCGCCTGCGCGATGTGCAATTGTCGCAAGTGCCCGATGCGATATTCCACCACGATCTCTCCTCCATCCCCGCGGATGGGCCTCTGCTGGTGGTCGCCAATGAATTTCTCGACGCTCTTCCTGTGCGACAACTGGTAAAGACCGAAGAAGGCTGGCGCGAGATCATGGTCGATGTGGCGGATGACGACTTTGCCTTCGTGGCGGGTCGCCCAGCCGATGGATGCCGCCATTCCCGAAGCAAGACGAGAGGCTGAGCTGGGCACGGTCATAGAGACTTGCCCCGGTGCGGCCGCGCAAATGTTCGAAGTGGCAGGGCGCCTCGTGAACCAGGGCGGCGCGGCGCTGTTCGTGGATTATGGTCATGCCGAGCCGCGTTTTGGATCGACCCTGCAGGCAGTACGCGCGCACCGGAAGCTCGATCCGCTCTCCGCACCGGGAGAAGCGGACCTCACCGCCCATGTCGATTTCGACCAGATGAAGCAGATTGCCCTTTCGCGCGGGATCGCATGGATGGGCACGGTTACGCAGGGTGATTGGCTTTCCGTACTGGGCATCAACCAGCGAACAGAAGCGCTTGCGCGCGCCGCACCGGAGCAGCGGGAAAAGCTCCTTGCCGCGCGCGATCGGCTGGTCGCTGCCGATCAGATGGGCGATCTGTTCAAGGTGATGGGTCTCGCTGCACCGGATTGGCCGATGGGCGCCGGTTTTGCCACTGAGAGCTAATGGCTTGCACAAGGCGCTGGACATTGGCGTTTGAAGCGGGAAAGCTTGGCAAAACATCTTTGCGGCCGGGCGTTCCTGTCCAGCCGTCACCCGGGAGAGAAATTGAGGATGTCGAAGATTTGGCGTGTTGCCCTCGCAGCACTCGGGGCAGTTTGTGCATTCGGATCGCAGGTGGTGCTGGCTCAGGATCAGGCTCGCATAAGCGAGCTGACCTTTCACAGTCCCGCACTTGAAGGCAATTGGGAGGGCACTGGCGCCAGCCGCACGGCGCTTGTCTACACACCGCCCGGCTATGATGAGAATTCAGATCGTCGCTATCCGGTTGTCTATTTCCTCCATGGGTACGGCGCGACCAAGCAGATGTACCAGGATCTGGTGCATTTCGAGGAGGCGCTCGAAATTGCTGCGGCACAAGGCGATGAATTCATCCTCGTCATGCCCGATGGCCAGTCGCGCATGCTGGGAAGTTATTATTCCAGTTCGCCGACCACAGGCGATTTCGAGACCTATATTGCGCGCGATCTCGTAGCCGAGGTGGATGCCAATTTCCGCACGCTGGCAAGTCGGGAATCGCGCGGTCTCGCGGGCCATTCGATGGGCGGATACGGCACGATGCGGCTGGGCCTCAAATTTCCCGACGTCTTTTCCAGCATCTATGCGATGAGCGGCGCCAGCTACAAGGTGCGCGACTATTCGGTGGAGGATGCGCAAGCTGCCGCCACACTGACCGATGAGGCGGTGGAGGAAGCCGAGTTCGGTACGCTAGGCGCGGCTCCCTTCCTTGCTGCATGGTCCCCCGATCCCGAGGCACCGCACCATTTCGACGCCGGCCTGCAGGAGGATGAAATAATCGCACCGGGCGTGCTGGCGCGCATTGCAGCTAATTCGATCATCCCCATGCTGCCGCAATACTTGCCTACGTTGCGCGCGATGGACGGCATCGCGCTCGATGTCGGGGATCAGGACGGCCTCAAGGCCGATAACGACGCGCTGCATGCCGAGCTGGACAGGTTCGGCATCACGCACACATACGAAGTCTATGAAGGCGGGCATGGCGACAAGATCACCGCCCGCATCCGCAGCCATGTGTTGCCCTTCTTTGCCCAACATCTCGAAATGGAGTGAACCGACCCATGAAACGCATCATTGCTGCCGCCTTCCTTGTTAGTCTCGCTACGCCCGCCGCCGCGCAGATCACCGCGCCCGCTCCGGAGATTACTGCCGGGATCACGGTTGAGGCACCCTTGGTCCATGGTGCCACGCTGGAAGGTAATCTTGAAGGCAATGCAGTCGAACGCGAGGTGATGGTGGTGCTTCCGCCGAGCTACGCTACCGATCCCGAGCGGCGCTTCCCGGTCGTCTATTACCTGCACGGTTTCTTCATCACCGGGCGCAATTTCTACAATTACATGAACGTGCCGCAGGCCGTCGCGGACAATGCCGCGCAAGGGAACGAGTTCATCGTCGTGGTCCCCGACAGTTTCACCAAGATGGGCGGTTCGATGTATTCGAACTCGGTAACGACGGGCAATTTCCGCGATTTCGTGGCGACCGATCTGGTCGACTACATTGATGCAAATTACCGGACCATCGCCACGCGCGAAGGGCGCGGCCTCGTCGGCCATTCGATGGGCGGTTACGGCACCTGGGTGGTCGCTATGGAGCATCCGGAAGTGTTCGATAGCATTTGGGCGCAGAGCGCCTGCTGCGTGTCCAACCGCATGGAAACGCCCGAAAGCGCTGCTCGCATGGCGGCAACCACGCAAGAGGACGTTGA
>CAJXLD010000308.1 GCA_913055595.1 uncultured Altererythrobacter sp. | reverse complement strand
CAAGGGTGCCCGCACTCGCAAGAACAAGCAGACGGACAAGATGATCATCCGTTCGCGCCACGCGAAGAAGAAGAGGTAAGCAACAATGGCACGTTCCGTCTGGAAAGGTCCGTTCGTCGATCTTCACCTGCTGAAGAAGGCGCAGGACGCACAGGAAGCCAACAACACCAAGCCGATCAAGACCTGGTCGCGCCGTTCCACCGTGCTTCCCGATTTCGTCGGCCTGACGTTCAACGTCTACAATGGCCAGAAGTTCATCCCGGTGTCCGTTTCCGAGGACATGGTCGGCCACAAGCTGGGTGAGTTCGCTCCGACGCGCAGCTTCCCCGGTCACGCCGCCGACAAGAAGGGTAAGCGATAATGGGCAAGGCAAGAGCTCCCCGCCGCGTCGGTGAAAACGAGGCGCTGGCCGTTGGCACGACCATTCGCGGTTCGGCGCAAAAGCTGAACCTGGTAGCGGCGCTGATCCGTGGCAAGAAGGCCGAGGAAGCGATGAATATCCTTTCCTTCTCCAAGCGCGCCATGGCTCGTGACGCCAAGAAGGTCCTCGCATCGGCCATTGCCAATGCGGAAAACAACCATGATCTGGATGTGGACGCGCTCGTCGTGGCCGAAGCCAGCGTCGGCAAGTCCGTCACCATGAAGCGTTTCGCGACGCGCGGCCGTGGCAAGTCCACCCGCATCCTCAAGCCGTTCAGCCGGCTGCGGATCGTCGTGCGCGAGCAAGAGGAGGCATAAGATGGGTCATAAGAGCAATCCGATCGGCCTTCGCCTGCAGATCAACCGTACCTGGGATTCCCGCTGGTACGCCGAGGGCGCTGATTATCGTCAGCTGCTCAAGGAAGATATCGCGATCCGCAAGCACATCATCGACAACCTGCCGCAAGCTGCGATATCCAAGGTCGTGATCGAGCGTCCGGCAAAGCTGTGCCGTGTTTCGATCTATGCCGCGCGTCCTGGTGTCATTATCGGCAAGAAGGGCGCAGACATCGAGAAGCTGCGCGCCAAGCTTGCAAGCATGACGTCCAGCGAAGTGAAGCTGAACATCGTGGAAATCCGCAAGCCGGAAATCGATGCCAAGCTCGTTGCGCAGGGCATTGCCGACCAGCTGATCCGCCGCGTGGCTTTCCGCCGTGCTATGAAGCGGGCGATGCAATCCGCCATGCGCCTGGGTGCCGAAGGCATCAAGGTGATGTGCGGTGGCCGCTTGGGCGGTGCCGAAATCGCCCGTGTCGAACAGTATCGCGAAGGTCGTGTGCCGTTGCACACGCTGCGCGCCAATGTCGACTATGCCGAAGCCGAGGCGCTGACTGCCTATGGCATCATCGGCATCAAGGTGTGGATCTTCAAGGGCGAAATCCTTGGCCACGATCCGATGGCGCAGGACCGGCTGATGATGGAAGCGCAGACTTCCGGCGTCCGCCCGGCTCGCTGATTGCAGGATAGGTAAGAGAAAATGCTGCAACCGAAGAAAACGAAATTCCGCAAGGCGTTCAAGGGCAAGATCCATGGCAACGCCAAGGGCGGCACCGATCTGAATTTCGGATCCTACGGCCTCAAGGCCCTGGAGCCGGAGCGTATCACAGCGCGCCAGATCGAAGCTGCTCGTCGTGCCATTACGCGCCACATTCGCCGCCAGGGCCGCCTCTGGATCCGCGTCTTCCCCGACGTGCCGGTTTCGAAGAAGCCTGCCGAAGTCCGTCAGGGTAAGGGCAAGGGTTCGGTCGAATACTGGGCAGCCCGCGTAAAGCCCGGCCGCATCCTGTTCGAGCTCGACGGTGTTCCCGGCCCGCTGGCCGCCGAAGCCTTCAGCCGCGCTGCGATGAAGCTGCCTATCAAGACCAAGGTCGTTGCCCGCCTGGGTGACACCTCGCACTTGGGAGCATGACGATGGCCAAGATCGAAGATCTCCGTACGAAGACCGACGACCAGCTCTCCGAGAGTCTCGTCCTGCTCAAGAAGGAGCAGTTCAACCTGCGTTTCCAGGCCGCGACCAACCAGCTTGAGGGTGCTGCCCGCGTCAAGCAGGTCCGCCGTGAAATTGCACAGATCAAGACGCTTCAGGGCGAACGCGCCCGCGAAGCTGCCCAATCAACCAAAGCCGGGGCTTGAGGAGTAGACAATGCCGAAGCGTATCCTGACCGGTTCCGTCGTCTCCGACAAGACCGACAAGACCGTGACCGTGCTGGTCGAACGCCGAGTGAAGCACCCGCTCTACGGGAAGATCATCAAGCGTTCGAAGAAGTATCACGCGCACGATGAAGCGAATGAATACAACGAAGGCGATACCGTCCGCATCGAGGAGACCAAGCCGATCTCCAAGACCAAGACGTGGAAGGTGATCGATCGCGTGTCCGCGAGCAAGGGCAAGGCTGTCGAGGCTGACCTCGAAGTTGCCGAAGCCACTCCGGGCGCAGAGTAAGATTTGACGTTTTAGGAACTGCCGGACTTGTTTCGGCAAGCCAATGAGAAGGAACCGGATCGATGATCCAGATGCAATCCAATCTCGACGTCGCGGACAATAGCGGCGCAAAGCGCGTCCAGTGCATCAAGGTGCTGGGCGGGTCAAAG
>CAJXLD010000307.1 GCA_913055595.1 uncultured Altererythrobacter sp. | reverse complement strand
CCTATGCCGACCTTTTCTTCACCGGCGAGGGCTCGGCCAATGTGCAGAAGATCGTGATTGCCGAGGATGCGCTTGACCTCCTCGCCATTGTATCCGGTGGTGATCAGCTCGACGCCAAAGCGCAGGAACCCGCCATCCCAGCCGGGCGTTTTCTTGGCTTCGGCTTCAAGCGAGAGGATGCCTTCCTTCTGCACCAGATAAGCCCAGCGGATAACGCGGCCGACACCACCTCGCTGCATCTCAATCTCAAGGTCAACAATCGCACCTTCTCTGTCGATACCAAAGGACCAGTTTACTTGGTCATCGGGGCGTAAGCTTAAATGATGCGATAGCTGGCCGCTGAAGCGAGTGACACCGTTCGTCGTTCGATGGCCACTTAACCCTTTGCAAACAAATCCGTGACCGTTGAAGTTATACCTTCTCGGACTTTGATATAAAATGATACGATGCATGCAACGCTCAAATCGCTCGTAATTAATTGTTGGCTCTTGTATCTGCGAGTTTGCAGGTAAAGCGATAAATGGTGACAGTATAACTAGAATGAATGATGTGTAAGATGCCTTCTTCATTTCTCACTCCGGCAACTATAATCGATCTTTTCTCTCATTCTTCTAAAATGGACTTAGACCACAGATGCTGTCACTAATTCTGATTTCGCTCCCTACCCCGTGCTCTATAATCGCGGCGGCGCTGGGCAGGGTGAAGCACCGCATTCGCCATCGCGAGTGCGATTTCTCGGCACAACATGACTCTTTCGCGTGTCCAGTCTTGCGTATCGAAACCGTTCCGAGCCATGATTCGGCGGTTAATTTCATGGGCAACGTCGTCTACAAGTTCTGGGCTTATGTGTGAGTGCGCTAGCGAAGGGGCCCCGACAAGGGTCCATCTGCCAGTTTCAAAACCGGGCGCAAACCTGGAGTCGTCGGAGCCACCGACTGTCGAAAAAACAGTAAAATCGTCGCCGTGGTGGCGCTCCGTAAACTCGAGGAGCCAGCCGCCATTTCTGTTTTGCCTGTCATCGGCTCTGACCCGTATATTATAGAAATATTGTGGGTCCCGTCTGCCGCGCCTGTGTCTGGAGATTTGACCGGAAATCGTCACGATACTTGAGTTTTGGCTCCTTCGAACGGTGGGCGGTTTGATTGCAAAGACCATGTCAAATCCAGATGGGGGGATTGTTCTTGTGTCCCTTCGCTCTTCAATGGCGTTCGCAACCTCAATTTGCCACATGAACATCCGGCCGTTGACTCTCTCCAGGGTCCACCGGTGATGATCCCTATACCCGCCCTGCGCAGGGGCAGGATTGGCCCAAACCAAGCAAGCTAATGCAACCAAGAAGAAGGTCGTTGCCCCAAATGTCGTCCCGAATTTCATCGTCGCCACAATGTTACCAAAAGGATGAGATTTTTGAAACTATATCACACTTTCCGAGCACTTGCTTGAAATGGCAATAGGCACCCGTCTTCAGATAGTTAGACATTCAAAAACTGATTCTCGAAGAGCAAATTCGGGAAGGACATCTACAATTATATCGGGCGAGTCGAACGTCCCCTTATGGGTCGTTAGCGGACGTTCGCCAACACCGGCCCTCTACCCGGAACCCATGCCGTCATGTCCACCTCGTCGCTGACGCGCCAGGGCAGGCCGTTGTCGTTGAGGAAGAAGTCTTCCATCTCCTCGCGGGTGAAGGGGCGTGAACCCAGCCTTCCGAATATAGCGATCTGGCCGCCCGTCTCGTCCACCGCGCGGTCGCGATCGAGGCCCTTGCTCATGGACAGGGCGGGGCTGGGCGTCTCTGCCCAGGCGATCAGTTCGGGCACGGGCGGCGGGCTGAAGCCGTAGAAGTTGGGCTGGCTCTCCGGACTAGTGAGCTGCAGCACCTTCATGCCGTTGCGGCCATCGGCGACATAGGCAAAGGCGGTGGCATTGGTGGAGGCGACCACCACGTCCTCGACATCGTTCATCGTCCCGCCGAATGTCTCTTCGCGATAGATGAAGGGATCGAGCGGGCGGGTGACATTGGCGATGATCAGCCCATCCTGCTTGGCCGCAATGTAGAGATAAGTGCGCGCGACATAGAGGCGCTGCGCGTTCGGAATACCAAGATTGCCCTCGGGCCGCGCCACCGGATTGCGCAAATTCGTTACGTCGAACAGGCTGACCCCGTTGGCATCGGTGACCCAGAGATAGCGGAACTGGATCGCGCTTGCCCTTGCATCCGGCAGCTCGCGCACGGCGGTGACTTGCGGCGTCTCGGGCGTGGAGAGGTCCACCACCACCAGTCCGACATCGGCGGTGATATAGGCAATCTCGCCCGCCAGCGTGATATGTCGCGCACCCGCCAGCACATTGCCGGGGTTCCATGCATCGCTGCCGTCGCTGAAGGTCAGGCGGTGCAGGTCGTTATTGCGCAATTCGCCATCGGCGAAGGTGTCGACATTGACGAGGATCAGCCCCTCTTCCGCGTCGGTCACCACCGCATAGTGATAAATTGGCAGGAAGGGCTGTTCCTGGTTCATCGTGCGCATTTCGGCCGTGTTGCGTGTGGGAGCGATCGCCTGGTTGGTGGGGATCGCCATGCAG
>CAJXLD010000306.1 GCA_913055595.1 uncultured Altererythrobacter sp. | reverse complement strand
GATGGACTTGCGGATACGGTTGGCGCGCACGGGCCTGAGGTCGATCCCCCGTGCTGCGCGGAACAGATAGTCGCCGAAACTGCCGAAATGCCGGCGCAACCAATCGGCATCCTTGGCAGCAATATCTGCCCCTGTGGCGATGCCGAGTTTTGCCATCTTCTCCGCCCCCTTGGGCCCGATGCCATGGAAACGCCGAACCGGGAGTGACTGGACAAACGCGGCGCCCTGTCCGGGCCTGATCACGCACATCCCGTCGGGCTTGTTCTGGTCGCTCGCCAGCTTGGCCAGGAACTTGTTGTAGGACACGCCCGCACTGGCGGTGAGCTGCGTGTCTTCACGGATCTTCGCGCGGATCAGTTCGGCAATGCGCGTGGCGGAGCCGATTCCGCGAATGTCGTCGGTGACGTCGAGATAGGCTTCGTCGAGGCTCAGCGGTTCGACATGCGGCGTGTAGTGGCGGAAGATGGCGCGGATTTGCTGCGAGACTTGCTGGTACACCTCGAAACGGTGCTTCACGAAGATCAGCTCGGGACATTTCCTTTTGGCCGTGACGCTAGGCATGGCGCTACGCACGCCGAACTTGCGCGCCTCGTAACTCGCAGCCGCCACCACGCCGCGCCCGCCCGCGCCGCCCACTGCTACCGGCTTGCCGCGCAGATCGGGATTGTCGCGCTGTTCGACGCTTGCGAAGAAGGCATCCATATCGACATGGATGATCTTGCGCAGGCCCTGCGCCTCATCCCCCTCTTCGTAATCACCCTCTGCACCTTCGGCCATCACGTCAGGATAGTGCGGAGCGGACAGTCCGTCATCCCCGCGAGATATCGGACAATGTCAACAAAGTCTCTTTTCGCAACGCAACATCGCCGCTAGAGCGCTTGCCATGTCGTCAACTGCATCGCCTCTCGATTCCACGCATATGGGAAAGCGCGAGCTGATCGTGTTGCTGGCTTTGCTGATGAGCCTCAATGCCCTTGCGATCGATGGCATGCTGCCCGCGCTGGATGAAATGGCGCATGAGCTGGGCGTGCTCGATGGCAATCGCCGGCAATTGGTGGTGGCGGTCTATTCGATCGCCATGGGAATCGGCTGCCTGGTACCGGGCTCCTATGCCGACCGTTACGGGCGCAGGCCTATCCTGTTCTTCTCGCTGGCTTGCTATGCCGGCTTTTCCTTGCTCGTTGCACTGTTGCACGATTTCGAATGGCTGCTGTGGGCGCGAGGTGTCGGCGGCATCTTGGGCGCGGGATTGATGGTCGCACCCATGGCCATCGTGCGCGACCTTTACGAGGGCGATCATATGGCGCGGCTGATGAGCGTGATTGCCGCCGTCTTCATTACCGTTCCGGTGATTGCGCCCAGCCTGGGCCAGGCGGTGTTGCTGGTGGCGGGCTGGCGCTGGATCTTTGTGGCACTTGCCGGGGTCGGAGCAATTGCCGCTGTATGGGTCTATTTCCGCCTCCCCGAGACGCTGGCGCCAGAAAACCGCCAGGACATCAACTTGCCAGTGATCGCACGCAACATGGCGGCCGCGCTCGCGAACCGGCAGTCCATCGGCTATGTCTTCGCCACCATGCTCGTGATGGGCGGCGTATTCGGCTATGTGAACACCGCGCAGCAGCTCTACGCCGAGGATTTCAAGGTTACCGAGGCGATGTTCCCCATCGTCTTCGGTGCGACCGCGGCGATGATGGCGGTGGCCAACATCGCCAATTCACGCATAGTCCTGCGCTTTGGTGCGCGGCGCGTTTCGCATACGGGCGTGTTGGTGTTCATCACGGTTGCCACTGTGCAGGTCTGGGCGGCGCATTACCGGCCCGGACAGATCGAATGGTTCCTGCCGCTCACGGCTATCAATCTCGGCCTGCTCGGCTTCCTCGGCGCCAATTTCGGTTCTATTGCAATGCAGCCTTTCGCGCATATCGCGGGCGCGGCTTCGAGCGTTCAGAGTTTCTTCCGCATGTTCGGGGCTGCCATGGTCGGTCTTGTGATCGGCCAGTCTTTCGACGGTTCAGCGCGGCCTTTTGCGTGGGCCCTGCTGATCTGTTCTACCATGGCGCTGCTTTTCGTGCTCTATAGCGAAAAAGGCGTGCTGTTCCGCCGCCTCAATGTGAAACCGCCCAAGGAGCGTATCGTCCCGTGAGTGAAGCATTCGACCTCATCGTCATCGGCGGCGGGGTCAATGGTGCGGGCGTTGCACGCGATGCTTCTGGCAGGGGCGCCAAGGTGCTGCTCTTGGAAGCGCATGATTTGGCGAGCGGAACCTCGAGCAAATCGACCAAGCTGGTGCATGGCGGCCTGCGCTACCTCGAATATATGGAATTCGGCCTCGTCCGGGAGTCGCTCAACGAGCGCGAAACGCTGTGGCAGATTGCGCCGCATATCATCCGTCCAATGCGTTTTGTCCTGCCGGTCAACGCGGCAATGCGCGCACATTGGAAGCTGCGTGCAGGCCTGTTTCTTTATGACCATATCGGCGGCAAGGGTACGCTACCAGGTAGTGAGGCGATCGATTTGGAAGAGCATCCGGCGGGCAGGCCGCTGGAGGCCGGTGTCACCAGCGCATTCGAATATTCGGATGGCTGGGTTGATG
>CAJXLD010000305.1 GCA_913055595.1 uncultured Altererythrobacter sp. | reverse complement strand
CTTCTCCTCGCAGAGCCCTTTCATGATCAGACGACCTTCACTATCAAGATCGCTCTGGTCGGTAAGAGCAGGCGGCGTTTCAGCATTCCCCTGATGACAGTCGGCAGCCCTATTTCCCGGCATGCCATGAACGTCTCCGACGATCGTCTGGACACTGACATGTTCGACTGTGATCTTCTGCTTGCCCTTTCCGCGATGCTTGTCGAAAGTATCCACCTGGCGCGCAAAGAGGCCGGCAAGTTTCTCGCCATGCTTGAGGTTCATTTCCCGCCCTTCAAAGGTTTGATCAGGGTGCATGGCCCTTCGGAAGCACTCCATGGAGGCTTCGTGAACAGAGAGCATCTGCATCATCAGAAGCCGTTCGGTTTGATCTCTTGGCTCGAAGTCAGAAAGAGCGTCGAGCGCTATCTTCGTTCGTTTCAATAGGCCACTGTCGTCACCCCAGACGTCCTGCACATTTGGCGTGAGTTGATCGACAAGATGCATAGCTCTCTCGGGGCTGGCACCTCCCAGCAGCTTTGCGGTAGCGTCTGCTGCTTCGTGCTCCAAACTCTCCAGTGCCGCGGTTTGCTCCTGGTTGTCGATGGTTTCTTCATTCGTTTTTTTCATCTTGGGTACTCCTTGATTCGGTTGATGGAACCAAGCGAATACGTCAGCCGCAATCATGTTTGAATTACGCGGAAATCGCCTACTTTGCATGGGGTTGAATTCGATTTTTCGACGGCATCCCCCCTCCCGCACCCTCTCGGGGATGGGCCGCGAATCTATTTCTTTCTACTTTTAGAAACGCACCCTTGCGCGATAACGCCCATTGAAGTGCGGAAGCCCTTCGCCTTTCAGACCGGTAGGTCCGACACAGCCTCTCGATATTGCGCCACCAGTTCCCTACATATCTCCGCGGCCGGACGAACAGTCCGCGTAGCACCGATGCCCTGACCAGCGGACCAGATGGTCTTCCATGCCTTGGCTTCGTCAGACAAATCCATCGCACCGTGGCTGTCCGGCAACTGCGCAGCTTCCAGGCTTTGACGCATGAAATTGGCGCCGACGCCGGTGACCTTGTCAGTGTAGACGATATCCTTCGCTTGAGCCTCCGCCATCATTCGCTTCTGCGCATCGCTGGCCAGGCTTTCTTCCGCCGCGATGAAGTGTGAGCCAATATAGGCGAAGTCCGCGCCCATCGCTCGCGAGGCCAGCACATGTCGGCCGTGGGCGATGCAACCGGCGAGTGCCAACGGCCCATTAAAGAAAGCGCGGATTTCCGAAGTGAGAGCAAAAGGACTAAGCGTTCCCGCATGCCCGCCAGCCCCTGCAGCCACGGCGATCAACCCGTCCGCGCCAGCCTCAATCGCCTTTTGCGCGTGGCGGATATTGATCACATCGTGCAGCACCATGCCGCCATAGGATTGAACCGCCTGCACCACGTCGGGCACCGCGCCCAGTGAGGTAATCACCAGGGGCACCTTGTGCTTCACCAGCAGCGCCAGATCCTCGCGCAGGCGCGGATTGCTTTTGTGGACGATCAGGTTCGCGCCAAAGGGCCTGCCGCCCAGCCGCTCGCTTAACTCGCCAAGCCATTGGTCGAGCGTTTCACTGGTGCGCGCATTGAGCGTGGGGAATGTGCCGAGTAGACCGTTCTGCGAACTGGCCACCACCAGCTCTACGCCCGAGACGAGGAACATGGGTGCGACGATGGCGGGGATCGCCAATTGTGCGGCCAGTTCCTCCGCCTTGGCAGATCGGGCGTTCAAAACGCCTCCTGATCGAGCGCCATCATACCCTTCTTGCCAGCTTTGATGGCAAGGAAGTTTGCCGAGACCTGCGGCAATATGCGTTCGAAATAGAAGGTCGCCGTTTTGATCTTGGCGTCGTAGAATTCCTTCTCCTCCGTCCCGAAGGCGAGACGCATGCCGGCCAGGACCGTGGCCCGCGCAAAGCAGTATCCCATCGCGACGAGGCCGAAGAGGCGGAGGTATTCAGTCGCCGCAGCCGCCGCTTCCTCCGGGTCCTTCAGGCCACGCTGGGCGATGGTGGCGGTAGAGAGCTGCAAGGCGCCGAAGGCCTTCTCCAGTCCTTCCACCATCGGTTTCAGCGGCCCGTCGCCCTTGTTCGCCTCGATAAAGTCAGACACCGGATGGAAGAAACTGCGCAGGTATCGGCCATTATGCGCGCCCAGCTTGCGGCCCACCAGGTCGAGCCCCTGGATGCCGTTGGTGCCCTCATAGATCATCGCAATGCGGGCATCGCGGGCATATTGCTCCACGCCGCTTTCGCGGATGTAGCCGTGGCCGCCATAGACCTGCACCGCCAGATTGGCACTTTCATGACCCAGATCAGTGAACAGCGCCTTCACGATCGGCGTCATCAGCGCGACGAAATCCTCCGCCCGCTGGCGGGTTTCGGAGTCCTCCGAAAGCCGCTCCGCATCGAGCGCGCGGGCGACCCAGCCGCCGAGCATGCGACAGCCTTCGTTGTAGCAGCGCATAGTCATCAGCATGCGGCGCACATCGGGATGGACGATGATCGGATCGGCAGGCCCTTCGGGGTTCTTGGTGCCCGAAAGCGACCGTCCCTGCAGCCGGTCCTTCGCATA
>CAJXLD010000304.1 GCA_913055595.1 uncultured Altererythrobacter sp. | reverse complement strand
CATCTTTCCGCCCTTTTCGCGATGGGCCTGGTCGAGAAGCGCCTGGGCAAATGGCAGGCCACCCATCTGGCCCGGACATGGCTGCACCCGGATGGCGAAGGCTATTGGGGCTATTTCTGCAAGCAGATCGATTTCAACGAAGTCCTGCGTGGGCGCTTGCTCGAATCGCTCAAGACGGGGCGTCGCCCCGGGGATGCAGGCGAGGATTCGGGTGACGTCACTGCCCGCCCCGCCGAGTGGGAGCGCGGCACCATGTCGCAGGAAGCGGCAGAAGGCATAGCCAATTTCATGCATGCCCACAGCCAGGCACCTGCACTGGGAGCCGCTGCTCAGCCGATTTTCGGAACGCTCAACTCGCTGATGGATGTCGGTTGCGGGTCGGGCGTTTACGGTATCGAGATTGCCCGCGCCAACCCGGACCTCGAGGTGGTGCTGATGGACTTGAAGGAAATGGCGGTTGAGGCCGGCAAGTTCGTCGAGCGTGCAGGAATGGGAGCGCAGGTGAGCACGGCCGGCGTCAACATGTTTACCGAGGAATGGCCGCGCGGGCACGACGGGCACTTCTTCTCCAACGTCTTCCACGACTGGTCGGACGAAACCTGCCGCCTGCTCGCCCAGAGGAGCTTCGAAGCCCTGCCCAGCGGAGGTCGGATCTTCTTGAACGAGATCCTGATGAACGATGAGGGAACCGGCCCCTTCCCCGCCGCCGCTTTCAGTCTGCTCATGCTCGTGGGAACGCTGGGCAAGCAATACTCGCTCGAGGAGTTTCGCGACATTCTGGAAAGCGCCGGATTCACGGATGTACAGGCACAGCGAACGGGCGGTGGTTATTACTCGCTTGTCAGTGCTGTGAAGCCATAAGCGTTGCTGGGCGCTGGTGTGTCCAGGCCAGCTCGCCCCCATCGATCTCTGCGGGATCACTTTCCCAACGCACGAATTCAACATCGTCAAGATCGACTGGCACCGCAGGGGCTCCATCGTCGAACTGGAGTGACAGGATCGCCCTGACCGGCCTGCTATTTCCGTCCTCACCAAGCGGGACGGCAAATTCCAGTTCTATGGCTTGCCATTCCTCGGCACCTGCAATCGGGCGCCGCCCGACTGCCTCGCCACGCCAGCGAGCAGTGGATGGCGAGCCGGGTTGCGGCCTGAACTTGAGCGCCACCTCCAGCAGGGCGTCGCTCGGAATCCGCAAGCGTGCCTTTAACGTATAACGTCCCGGTGCAAGTGCGCGCATGTATTGGCTTGAGAACAGCTTCGGTGTTGCGTTGGCAGTCTCCGGATCGAGGCGCAGATACCCCCCGTCCTCGGAATTATGGACGAAAAGCATCTGTGCATCGTCCGACCGCCAGAAGCGCTCCACTGCATCGGCATAGAGTGTGTTTTCGAAATCGCCGCGTTGAAGGATGTCCTGCCCAACGCCTTGCGAATTTGTGAGCTCGCAATAGACGCTTCCGCCGTTGATCAGCAGGGTCCGGCGCGCATGTGCGGGAGCTTCGCAGGCCGCGGCAGGCGGTGGGCGGCGATAGGCTCGCTCCGAGCGCACCACAGCGTGACCGCCGGACAATTGTAGAAAGGTCTCACGTTCGGCGGAGAGGGCCATCGTCCGGCGCAGCACGGCGTCGCGGATATTGCCGACAGCGGGCACTGGCCGGTAATCGAGCACCTGGATCGGGATGATCTCGGCACGCAGGAACTCGCCATCCTCCAGCCACACTTTCATCACCATGCTCGCCTGCGTCTCGCTGCGTTCCTGGTCGAACAGGAAATTGCCCAGAGAATAGGCGATCAGCCCATCGCGATAGAGCTCCAGCCCCTGTGTCACATGCGGGTGATGGCTGGAAACCAGCGGCGCGCCACTATCGATGGCCGCACGCATACGGCGAACCGAAAAGGAGCTTGGCCGGGCGGCATATTCCGCGCTGCCGTGATATTGCATGATGGCGGTATAGCCAGCGCGCCTCTCGCGCCGGATGCCGGTGCGGATATTCTCGACCGTGCCGTGCGCCGCGCCGCCCTTGTCCTCGTCGGCCGTCTGCTTGGGCGTGAATGTCCCCGCCCAACCGACATAGCCCAGCATGGCCAGGCGTTCTCCACGTGCTTGCATGCGTGCCGCCTGCAGCGCCTGTTCCTCGTTGATCCCCGCTCCGGAATGGCGCACGCCTGCTGCGTCTAGCGCGCCCGTGGTCGAAGCGATCCCTGCCTCGAGATAGTCATAGGTATGGTTATTGCCGAGCGAGACGTGATCGATCCCGTTGCGGCGCAGGGCTGCAGCGAGAGCGGTGGGTGTGAAAAAGACATAGCGCTTGTTGGGCGAAGGGCCCGGCAGCGTATCGGCCAGCACGCTTTCGAGGTTGATCGAGGCGAGGTCCGCGCTCGCATAATAGGGCCGCATCGGCGCCAGCAGGCGGTCGAGATCGGCATCCATCGTCTCGGGAGAGAGCAGGAGCGGATTACCGCTGAACGGATCGGAGTAACGCCGCCCCGCCATGCTGTCGCCTGCGAAGAACAGCTCGACCCGGCCCGGCCGACGTGCGACCAGTTCGATCGCGGGAATGTCGAGGCAGGAACACTCCGCATCGTAAAGCTCGCTATGGCCGAAGGTCTGCACCA
>CAJXLD010000303.1 GCA_913055595.1 uncultured Altererythrobacter sp. | reverse complement strand
TTAACGCCCGGGAGAGGAGAAAACATCCAGTTTTCGACCGAGCCGATCAGCCGCCAGCATCATTGTGCGTTCGGCAAGCGCAGCAATCGTCAGCAGGGGACTAACGCCAAGCGCAGAGGGAACAAGGGCACCATCGCAAACGTAAAGTCCCTCGTGGACGCCCTCTGGTCCCTTCCCCGGGTCGAAGACACGCCCGTCAGGCGCCACCACGCCCTTGTCGGCGCTCTCGGCAAGCGCGCAACCTCCCAGCGGATGCGCGATGACCCGGTTGCCACCGAATACAGCCAGATTGAACGGGTTCGTTTGAAACACGCCTCCCACTTCCTCGATCATCGCCTTGACCTTCTCTTCCGCCGCCACGCGCCGCGCGCTGTTGCTGTATTCGGGCCAATCGATCGTTATGCGGTCCTTGTGAAGGGCAAGCCGGCCGCCTGCATCATCGTGTCCGACGATGTAATACACTTGCGTCTTGTTCAGCGCGTCGCAGTAGATGCCGCCCCTGAACAACTCAAGGGCACGCCCGAACCTGCGTTCCATAAGCGCCTTTACGGGCGCCAGGGCGGCCATCATGGTCGGCATTGCCCCATCCTGGACCATCATGACGGATCCGGATTCGTCGCGGAGATCGATCATCGCGATGCTGTGTGGCCCAACCACGGGAGCTCCCTGCGGAGCACGAGGCGGATAGCCTGTGGCAATGGCATTCACCGGTTCTTCGAGCTCGGCCGCGATGACCATGTCATCACCATTCGCCGAGAACTTCCTGCCCAGCATGCCGGAGAGAGCAAGGCCTCTGCTTTGCGCCCGAAGCAACAATTCGGTTGTCCCCAGGGTTCCGGCAGCAAGCACCAGAATCCCGGCAGCGATCCGGTTGCTTCCTCCCGTTCCCGAGAGATCTTTCACCGTAATTTCCCAGTCGTTGCCAGCCCGGGCAATCGCTTCGACCCGGCTTCTGCAGAATACCTCCGCACCATGATGAACGGCATCGGCGATATAGGTAATTCCCACTGTATTCTTGGCGCCGGCATTGCAGCCCGACCAGCAATCGCCGCAATACTGGCACTCGTTCTGGTACACACCCGCTGGATTCGGTCCGGAGCGGTGCGCAATAGTGATCGACGGCAACTGTGCGGTGGCTCCGACGGCCGTCGCGGCCCGCTGCATGCCGGCAAACTTGGCAAAGCGTTCAGGCACGGGAAGCGGCGCAGCCCCGAGCATCTTTTCCGCCCGGTCCAGACCTTTCTCGAAACGGCCATCATCGAGAACCGCATCAGGCCAGCCGGCCTCGCGCAGCCTCTGCGGATCGGGTCGCCGCACCACGCCCGCATTTATCAGCGACCCCCCACCCATTCCGGTGGCGGACAAGACCGTCAGCCCATTGCCGACCGTCAGCCGAAAGAGTCCAGTCGGATCGCCGAGACGTACATGGCGGCCCGATATCCGGGTCGCCATGCAACGTGCCTTGATCGTGGTCGGGAATTCGCCTGGCTGCCAGGGCCGCCCCTGCTCCAGTACCGCCACCTGGTACCCCATCCGCGAGAGACGCGATGCCGCAACCCCGCCCCCGTAGCCAGACCCGATGACAACAGCGTCATAGACCGGCGCCAGCTCACTTGCAGACTTGGTTGCAACAACCATTTGGAGAAGATCCTGGTGTGACGCCGAACTTTCCTCCCGGGTGGAAGTATTAAAGTATGAATTCTATCGGCTGCAAACTGCGCGCGGGGATAAGATCCAGCACCCCGGCTGATTCATTATGTCGCCTTGCGTCATGGGACGCGCGAACGGCGGACCGGAGGCAAGCCCACCGGTCAACCGAACGTGTTGTCGATTCTACAAATCGCCGGCTCGCGACTGAATGCTTACAGGGCCAGGCCAAACCTCCACACTTCGTCACTCGCCGCTGTTCCTGCGGTTCATTCCTAACGCAAAATACCGGCGCTTTTTAACAGCTGTTCGGCCTTGGGCAGAGCAGCGCGGCATCCGTCGGTCAGCGTTGCCTTGTTCTTGCGGATGCATTCATATATGCGCCCGCCGCCTGGCGGTACGCCCTTGCAGTACTGTGCGATATCGCTGCGGCACGCGGATTTCCTCGCGATATGGCGCAAGGCCGCCATGGTCTGTTCCCATTGCTCAGAGGCGTCATACATGGCGAAAGCGCAGTCGACGGAAATCTTGTCGTTATAGGAATAGAGACAGGCAGCCATGCGGCCTTCGCCCGGGGTCACGGACTTGCAGTGGGTGTTGATTTCCTTCTTGCAGCCGTTGAGCAGGGTTGCAGGAATGGATTGGGCATAAGCCTGCCCGGTAACGACGGACCCGCCGAACACGATCGCAGCGAACGCGGCGCCGTACAATAACTTCATAGCCGAGACTCCCTTTTCAATTTCACTCGGGTTGACAATCTCTTCAGGCGGCGGACCGCGCCACTTTACCGGCGGCCAGTGCCAGGAAAAGGTAGGCCCAACCGGACGAAATCAGGTTTATGCCAACCAGCAGCCCGATCGCCCACGTGGCGGAACTGGGAAGCTGCGCCAGGATCAAAAGCCCGGCCCCGACCGCAAGCAGCCCCGAGATCAGCATCCAGCCCCAACCGTCGTGCGGACGCATGCGGAAAGACATGACCGACTCTATGCC
>CAJXLD010000302.1 GCA_913055595.1 uncultured Altererythrobacter sp. | reverse complement strand
CCTGCCAATAGGAAAGCGGCTTGCTGGCGATCACACCGAAACAATTGAGTTTCTTGTCCGGTTTTCCGCGGGCGAGCTTCGCCTGTGCGAACCATTCGGCAGGGAATTCATCGCGGCAATCCGTCATGTATTTGCCGCCGAACACGCCCAGTTCGAGCATTTCGGCAGGTGTAAGTTCGGGCCGGAAATCGTCCGCGAATTCTTTGCCCATCGGGGCAATGCGATGATAACAATAGCCCTGCTGCATGCGATCATGCACGGTGACGGTCTCAGCTCTGCTCATGAGACCGGTCTAGAGGCGACTAAGGTAAACTGCCAAGCGCTATCCGGCTCCCATATCGGTCGGCATGGGCCTCACGGTCAGCGGCTCCCCCCCATCGGGCGTCGCCGTGTAGCTCCCGTCCCCATCCTTGGCACTCTCGGTGTAGCAGAGTGGCTGTGCTCCCGGACTGCGAACCTTAAAGCAGGTCTTGCCATCTACCACTTGCAAGGTTCCCTGTGCCGCATCGGTCCCTTCGGGCGTGATTTGCGAATAGGTTCCATCGGCATATAGCGTGACGATTGAAACCGATCCGTCCGCGGCCGAGACCTCATAGACACCGGCGGGCGAACCGTTTGCGGTTACGAAAGGCACATCTGCTTCGGGTTCGGTAGGCTCCATTGCCGGTTCTTCCGAGCAGGCGGTCAGCAACAATGTCGTTGCCACAAGAGCATGAAAACGCATGGCAATCTCCTCTCTCGCGACCCTTGCATGCATTTTAGCATGAAACTGGATGCAATTGAAACGAAAGAGAGGGCAAATGATAAGCTCAGAACGGTGCCCCGCCCGAAGTGGTCGTGCGATACATCTCGCGGCGGAAGCCATCGTAATCGTTGGGCCCCAGATGCATGGTCGCGGCATTGTCCCACATGCAGACCATGCCCGGCTTCCAGCGCAGGCGGCAGGTGAAGGCATGCTGTGTCGTGTGCTGCACAAGGTAATCGATCAGTGGCTTGGCTTCATGCGTGGTCATGCCTTCGATACCCACGGCGTAGGTGTCGCAGATATAGAGTGAAGGCTCGCCGGTTTCGGGATGGGTGCGCACCAGCGGGTGGTAGCTGCCCTTGATACCCTGTTCGTGCTTGTCCTTGTCGCCGAACTGGATGGCGCCGCCATCACGAAGCAGGTTCTGCGTGGCGAAGTTGTTGCGCGCGCTCATATGCACGCGCAGGCCGCGAAGCATGTCCTGGTAGGTCTTGCTCAGGTGACGGAAGGCGAGTGCGCAATTGGCCCAGGTGGTATCGCCGCCGTAGGGTGGGCCTTCGACCTGGCGCAGGAAGGTGATGCTGGGCGGTTCGGCCAGGAAAGGGCTGTCCGTATGCCAGCCACCGCCGAACAGGCTGGGCGTGACCTCGTCCGCTTCCTTGATGATCGGGTGGACCTCACGGTGCTCCGGCACGCCTTGCGTATAGGCATCCACCGCAAAGGGACCGAGTCGGCCGGCGAATTCCTCATGCTCGGCATGGGAAAGGTGCTGGTCGCGCAGGAACAGCATCTTGTGCTTCCACAGCGCCTGCTTGAGGCTTGCGACGCCCTCGTCCGAAAGCTCCGGCAAGCGGACGCCAACGACTTCTGCACCCATGGCAGCCGCCAGTGGCTCGCATGTGAAATGGTTCGACTGGAACGGGTGGTTGTCAAAATCCCCGCAGGGGCTCACGCGCACTTGCCACATCTTCTAACTCTCCCTTGCGCGACCCATCCGTATCTACAGGCATTGGACTGCAACCCCGACGCCTTCACGCCAATGACGCGGATCAAACTATAGTTCGATCACTGTCTTGGCGAAACTTTCCGCGCCCCAGGCATGGGCATAGGCCTTGCCTGCCTGTTCGAAAGAGAAGCGACCACCGATGGGTGGCTCGATGGAATTGGCATCGACAAAGGCATTGAGGTCGCGAGCCATTTGCGCACTGCCGACAAAGATGCCGCGCAAACTGCCGCCGGTCATCATCAGCGCATGCGGGCTGGGCGGATCGCCTTGGGCAAGTACGCCGATCAGCGCGATCTCGCCTTCATTGGCCAGCGCCTGAAAGCTCTGGCCCAGCGTTCCCACACCACCAACTTCCACGATCTGGTCGGCGCCGCCGAATTGCTCTTTCACAGCGCCACCCCATTCGGGAACCTCTTTGTAGTTGATCACGTGATCGGCCCCCAGCCCCTGCGCCTCGGCCCATTCGGCGGCGCAGGCGATGTATTCGATGGGGGCGTCGAACCAGACGTAAAAGACCTTGCCCTCCATGCCCTGCCAGGGCGCGCCCTCGAACTGCACGGGGATGCCCCAGTCGAGATCGCGGGTGATGCCGCGATCCTGCAAGCCCTCGCCATCGTTGAGCCATTTGCGCGCGATCGACGTGGTGAGCACCGGCCAGTCGGCCTTGGTGTCGATCCAGTCCGACAGCGCCTGGCGCATCGCCGACTGGCGCAGGTAGAGGTGGCGCGTCTCGCGCACCTCCAGGTCGGTCGAGCCCGAGATCGCCGAGCGCGGCTCGATCAGGTCGGTGGGATCGAGTTGCTTGGTGCAGTTTTCGCACTGGTCGCCGCGGGCCTTGTCATAGCCGCAATTGGGGCAGGTGCCTTCGATATAGCGATCCGGCAGG
>CAJXLD010000301.1 GCA_913055595.1 uncultured Altererythrobacter sp. | reverse complement strand
GGCGACCTCCCCGTGACGACAATTTTGCGCAACGCCATCGACGATGGATCAAGAAGTCCCGCAGTTGGTAGAGCCGATGCTGAGAGCAGCTAGGCGGCATTTTTCGTATCAGCTGATTCAGCCTCGTAAGCGCGATTTCAGTGAATGTCCGCTTTCCACCCAAAAGCAGACATTGCTGAACGTCGTCAGCCTTCCAGCGCGTCCAGAACCTCATAAGCCAGCACCGCGCCCGCTACAGCCGCGTTCAGGCTGTCCGCACGTCCGCGCATGGGCATGGTCACGCGCAAGTCGCATGCGAGCTCGTATTCCGCCGGTAGCCCGCGCGATTCATTGCCGACGAGGATGAAGCAGGGCGCCTGATAGGGTGCGCCGCGATAGGGGACGGCATCGCGCAGGCTTGCGGCCACGAGCTGACCTTTGCCTGATCGCAACCAGGGCAGGAACTCGTCCCACGATGCGCGGGCGATCCTTTGCGTGAACACCGCCCCCATGCTCGCACGCACGGCTTCAACGCTGAAGGGATCGGCGCAATCGTCGATCAGGATCAGCCCGCCGGCGCCCACGGCATCGCCGGTGCGCAGCATGGTGCCGAGGTTTCCCGGATCGCGCAGCGCCTGTGCCACCAGCCAGATGGGAGACGCGCTGCGATCAAGACTGGCGAGCGAGGTGTCGAGCTCAGCAAACAAACCCACCACTCCCTGCGGATTGTCCTTGCCGGTGATCTTGCTGAGGATTTCAGGCGAGGTCTCGATGATTTCGCCGCCTGCAGCATCCACTGCGGCCTCCAACTCGTCCAGAAGGGGGTGCGGATCGCGGGCGGCGCTCATCACCAGCATTTCCGGCACGTGGCCGCATTCGCGTGCGTCGGTCAGCAGGCGCAGCCCTTCGGTAAGAAACTTGCCTGCTGCCTTGCGATACTTCTTCTCGCGCAAGGACCGCAGGTATTTGACCGTGGGATTGGAAAAGCCGGTGATCTCTCGGCGCATGGGATCAGGACTTGTCTTCGCCGAAACCGTCTTCGACCATGGCAACAAGCTGGTCCAGCCGGGCTTGGTAATCTTCTCCGGTGACGCGAATTTCGACCGTGCCGCCCTTCGCCGCTCCCAGCATCATCAGGCCCAGGATCGAGCCGCCTTCGGCCTCTGCACCTTCCCTTGCCACGGTCACTTGCGTACCCTCCATCAGCGCAACGGCGCCGACGAACTTGGCACTGGCGCGCGCATGCAGCCCACGTTTGTTGACAATGGTCACCTCTTGTCGCGCTTCAGACAGTGTTTCCTCCCCCAGGAATGCAGGCCTCTCCGGGGCCCTTATGCCTCTTGGCCCAGAAATTCGGAAGCCACTGTAATGTAGTTGCGCCCGGCATCGCGCGCGGCGAGTGCCGCTTCATTCAGGTTCATGCATTTGCGGGCACCTGCCAGGCGGATCAGCATGGGAAGGTTGATTCCGGCAATCACTTCGGTCTGCCCTTCCTTCAACAGCGAAATGGCCAAGTTGGACGGCGTGCCGCCAAATAGGTCTGTCAGCAGGATTGCACCATCACCGGTGTCGACGGATTCGATGGCGTCGGAAATATCCTGACGCCGCTGTTCCATGTCGTCATTGGGGCCGATGCATATGGTGGCGATATTCTCTTGTGCGCCGACCACATGCTCCATGGCCTCTACAAACTCCTCGGCCAGACGGCCGTGGGTAACCAGAATCATACCGATCATGGGTGTATGCAACTCGCGAAAGGAAAGGGGGTCCTGCTCATTCTTCTATCGGCAATCATCAGTGCTGCGCTCCTTCGAGAAGTTCGGCGGCGCGGGTGCCAAGATTGCGGTGGAGGACAGTGGGCGAAAATCCGCTGTCGCGCAAGACCTGCGCCATTCGTTCGGCAGTAAAGACCGAACGATGCCTGCCACCCGTGCAACCAAAGGCAATATTGACGTAGCGCTTACCCTGCTCCGAATATTGCGGAAGCAGTTCGAGTATTAGCGCAGACATCTTGCCAAATGCCGAATCGAATTGCGGATTGGCCGAGATGTAGTCGGCAACCTGCTGGTCGAGGCCGGTGAGTTCCTTGAGGCCCGGCTGCCAGTGTGGATTATCGAGAAAACGCATGTCGAAAACCAAGTCGGTCGCGGGCGGGAGACCGCGCGCAAAGGCGAAGCTGGAGACGGTGATCGTCATTTCCTTCGGCGCAGTTTGCGAGAATTTCTTGCGGATCACCTGCTTGAGGTCATTGGTGCTGAAATCGGTCGTATCGATCAACGCCTCGGCCCAACTGCGCAAAGGGGCGAGAAGCTCGCGCTCCGCCTTGATGCCTGCGATTACGGGCATGTCATGCGCCAGATGGTGTCGGCGGCGCGTTTCGTCGAAACGCCGCACCAGCTCATCCCCCGCGCAATCGAGGAATAGCGTTGTTAGTTCTACATCGCGCCGTTCAGATAGTTCCTTGACCTGCTTGATGATGTCTGAGGGAACAAACCCACGCGTGCGGCAGTCAAAGCCAATGGCAAGCGGATGGCCCGTTCCATCGCCTTTCAACAGTCGAGGAAGCAGGCGGATCGGAAAATTGTCGATCGATTCCCAACCCAGATCCTCCAGCTCCTTCAGCGCAGTCGACTTTCCCGCACCGAGCATGCCGGTAACAAGCAGAATTCGCTGCAGGGG
>CAJXLD010000300.1 GCA_913055595.1 uncultured Altererythrobacter sp. | reverse complement strand
CCGGGATTGTCCCAATTCGCCCCCGCGCCATAGGTGGACGTATCGATGCTGTCAGGATCGAAGCTCTCACCGCAAGAGGCGAGCGCCAGTGCGGTAACTGCAAGGACAATGCGTTTCATCATTTCGGCCACTGGTCCTGATATTGTTCGAACACGCTGCGTAGCGTGCGCGGCTTCCTGCCGGTGATCGCTTCAACATCATCGGATTCGATATTCATGAAGCCTTCGCGGATCGACTGGCCAAAGGTCACCATGCCCTCGCTCGCCCACGGAATTGGCCCGTTGGGATCAACATCCTCCGATTTGCGGGGCACACCCAGCGAATCGAAATAAGCGAACATGGCTTCGTCATCGACCTGCTGGATCTCGATCGGCTTACCCGCCATTTCGGAGACCAGCGCCATCGCATCGGGCAGGGTCCACAGTTCGGGCCCGGTCACGTCATAGGCCTTGTTCTCATGCCCCTCCTGCGACACCACGCCCACGGCAGTGGCCACGCAATCGTCGCGGCTGACAATCGGCACCAGCCCGTCCCCGGCATTTTCGGGCTTGGATCCTGACATCAATGCGGGGATCGCCATCGCCGTGGCGACGGCTTCTGCATAAAGACTGTTGCGCAGCATGGTCCAGGCAAGACCCGATGCCTCCAGCATTTTCTCGGTCGCGATATGATCGAAACCCTCGACCGACGGATTCCCTTCGCGGCGCACACCCAGCAGCGAAGTATAGGCAATGTGCTGCACACCCGCAGCCTTGGCGGCATCGATGGCATTGCCGTGCTGACGCGGACGCTGG
Source organism: uncultured Altererythrobacter sp. (assembly GCA_913055595.1). Taxonomy (GTDB): domain Bacteria; phylum Pseudomonadota; class Alphaproteobacteria; order Sphingomonadales; family Sphingomonadaceae; genus Alteraurantiacibacter. Next base: position 1,866 of record CAJXLD010000300.1, on the reverse strand, counting down.
CCCACAAGCGTGGTGGAAATGAGCAGGAGCTTTTCGCCACCAGCCATCGCCTCTTCCAGACCATCCGGAGAATCGAAGTCGGCGGCGCGCACGTCAGCGCCACGTTCGGCAAGATCGGCCAGCTTGGCGGTTGAGCGCGACAGGGCAATCACTTCGTGCCCCAAGTCCAGCAACTGCGAAGCGGCAGCACGGCCGAACTGGCCGGAAGCACCGGATACGATAATCTTGCCCACTTTGAACCTCTCCTTCTTGGCAGGCGATATTAACGAGTGTTACAATTGAGGCAAGATGTGAGGAGAGATGAATTGCCGCGAATTCCGATTGAAGACCGCCTCGGCCTGCAGGACCTGATTGCCGATTACAGCTGGGCGCTCGACACGGGCGATGTGGAAGCACTGGTCGCCTGTTTCACAGAGGATTGCCTGATGAGCGAGGAGGTGTTCGAGGACCCCGATATCTGGAACGGGCACGAGGGCATTCGCGGACTTATGAAGCATTATGCCAATGCCCCCGGCTTTCCCGGTCGCCAGCACCATGTCACGCAGACCCAATATTTCCCGCAGGACGATGGCAGTGTGAAGATGAAAAGCTTTGCCTTCGTCACCGAATGCCATGACGAGCCGCCCTACGAATTGCGCTTCTGCGGCTGGTATGATGACCATGCGGTGAAGGGGGCGGACAGCAAGTGGCGCTTCCAGCGACGGATCGTGCGGTTGTGGGACGGCGAGGTGCTCAAGAACTTCCCCGGCCATGGCGAGTGGAAGCCGCGCAAACGGCCTGACAGCCTGATCATCAGGAAATAGCACAAGGCCCGACTTGCACGTTTCGGACAAAGAACTGGACAATCGGATTTCGCACTTTCGTAGACGATCCGAGTTGATAGTCTGACGCCAAAGGAGAGGATACATGCAGATCAAGACACTTCTGGCGATGGGCGCATCGGGCGCTGCCTTGGCAATCGCGGCACCCGCACAGGCAGCCTGCGAAGACCTGGCTGATCTGGCCATCGTGGATGGAACGGTCACCTCAGCCGAGCTCGTTGCAGCGGGCGAATTCGAAGCCCCGCCGAGCGGCTTCGGTCCTCCGCCCGGCGTTGCCGCGTCGCCCTATGCCGATGTTCCGCAATTCTGCCGCGTGCGCCTGACGCTGACCCCGTCCGACGATTCAGACATCAAGAGCGAGGTCTGGCTGCCGCTGTCAGGATGGAATGGCAAATATGTCGGCGTCGGAAACGGCATCTGGGCAGGATCGATCTCCTACACCGAAATGGGCCGCAATGTGGCGCGCTCCTATGCCACCGCGGCCACCGATACCGGCCATGTCGGCAATGGCCTGACCGCCGAATGGGCCGTGGGCCACCCGGAAAAGCTTGTCGATTTCGGCTATCGTGCGGTCCATGTCACCACCGTCGCTGCCAAGGCGGTGGTCGAGGAATTCTATGGCCGCGCGCCTGACCTGTCATACTGGAACAGCTGCTCTACCGGCGGACGGCAGGGACTGATGGCCGCGCACCGCTACCCCGAAGATTTCGACGCAATCAGCGCCATGGCGCCGGCCAATCCGATGACCGATTTGATGACGCAGAGCATGTGGCAGGGATGGCAGTCGCAACGTTTCGGCGTGCAGATCGGCCCGGCTGAACTCGGCCTGGTGCATGCGGCAGCACTTGCACATTGCGATGTGCAGGATGGTGTCGAGGACGGCGTGATCGGAAGGCCGCTGCAATGCGATTTCGACCCCGCCAGCCTGCAATGCCGCCCCGGCCAGACCGAAGGATGCCTGTCGCAGGGGCAGGTGCTGGCCGTGCAGAATATCTACGGCGGGACGCGCGCAGATGACGGAACACCACTCCTGCCCGGATGGCCG
>CAJXLD010000299.1 GCA_913055595.1 uncultured Altererythrobacter sp. | reverse complement strand
CTATGCTGACATGAGCGACACGGCCCGCCACGCGATCGAGCCGGTGCAAGTGTTCGACAATCTCTATATGCTCGGCATGACGACGATCTCGGCCTGGGCGCTGACCACGCCCGATGGCATCATCCTGTTCGATGCCATGCAGTCTCACAATGTCGAGGAGACGGTGGAGCAGGGCCTCATCAGCCTCGGCCTTGATCCGGCAGATATCAAATACGTCGTCATCAGCCATGCGCATAATGACCATTTCGGTGGCGCGCGCTATCTGCAGGAGAAGTATGGCGCGCTGGTTGTGATGGCAGAAGAGGACTGGTCGCATATCCACACCTGGCCGCAACTCGGCCCGCCCGCTCCCTATCCGCGCAAGGACATGGCGGTCAGCGATGGCTCCTCGATCACGCTTGGCGGGTTGACGGTGGATTTCGTCCACACGCCGGGCCACACGCCGGGCACGATCTCACCCATCTTCCCCGTGCAGGATGGCGACCAGACGCATTATGTCGGCTATTGGGGCGCCTCGGCGGTCAGCTTCCTCGATACGGCAGGCATCGCCCAATATATGGGCTCGGCCGACCGTTTCATGCGCATCGACCCGCGCGTGGATGTGGAGATGACCAACCACCCCAATATCGATGGATCGATGTTGAAGCTTGAAGCGCTGGCCGCCCGCGGCGAGGAAGATCCGCATCCTTTTGTGACTGGCAATGACGGATTCCGTCGCTGGATGGAAGCGATCCACGATTGCGCAGGGGAGGTGTTGGACGGGCAGGTTGCAGCCTCGCAATAGCTCCGCAGATATTCGTGCTAGAAAATTATCCGATGCCTTGGCTTGCTATTTTGCTCCCCTTTCGCTGACCAACCGCTGGATTTTCGGACGAAAGACCAGGAATCGGCGATAACCCCAGTCCAGAAATCTGAGCACGAAGGGCATCCGCGCGGCGAGGCCGAGCGGTCGCAAGAGGGGAACGGCACGCCACATCGCCGCAAAGGCCGCTGCGCCCGACAGGAGGCGACCATCTTCACTAGCGTGAAACCGCGCAAGCAATTGGCTCCGGTCGATGGGACATTGGTCGGCTCCCGCCTTCGCGGCATCGACAAATTTGATCTTGCCGCGCCGGTCTAGGCGACGCATCCATGCAATCTCTCTTTGACAGAGCGGGCATGCCCCATCGTACCAGACAGTCAAATTGCTCATATTCGAAATATAGGAATTGCGACCGCGATCCCAAGCGCCCGCACTGTTCTTCAGTTATTGTATCAGCCGCATGCGGGGAATGGTATGCGGCTTACGGTGCAGCCGGCCTCGCTTGTCGCCCTTCCTATGCTGGGGTAGTTAGCACCATCATGAGGATGCTAACGATAATTGCGGCGCTTCTGCTGCTGCATGGGAGCGCTGTGTTGGCGCAGGTGCTGCCCGATGGTCCGGTGCTCGCCGCTGCGGATCTGCGTGAAGGACAAGACCTGTCGGGCGAGTGGACCTATTCGATCGATCCCTATCGCGATGGCATGGCGGGCTTTCACGGCGGTGCGGCGGGAACGGGGCATCGCCGCTATGACGATGTCGATGTCGAAACAGCGCGCCGTGCCGATCCGCTGGCGCTTTACGAATATGATATGGACCGCGCTCCCCGTGCCGTTCTGCCCTCCAGTTGGCTGACCCATGCGCCGGAGATGCGCCATTATGAAGGGCTGGTCTGGTACCAGCGTCGCTTCGATGCCGATCCGGATGAGGGCAAGCGCCAGTTCCTGCGTTTCGGCGCGGTGAACTATGCCGCCGAGGTCTGGCTCAATGGCGAGTTTCTCGGACGGCATGAGGGTGGCTTCACCCCCTTCGCCTTCGAAGTGACCGATCTGTTGCGCGCAGAAGGCAACCGCCTGGTGTTGGGTGTGGATTCGATCCGCGATGTTACCGATGTGCCTCCACTCGTCACCGATTGGGAGACCTATGGCGGGATCACGCGGCCGGTCACCTTGGTCGAAGTGCCGCAGACCTATGTCGATGACGCGTGGCTGCGCCTGACCGATGATGGCACCATCGCATTCGATATTGCGCTCGACGGGCCGCAGGCAGCAGGCGCAACCGTCGATCTGGCAATCAGCGGGCTGGGCGTCGAATTGCGCCTGCGCGCCAATGATGCAGGCAGGCTGGCAGGTGAAATGGCCGCTCCTGGGAATCTGCAATTGTGGCGGCCGGGCAATCCGTATCTCTACGATGTGGTGGTGCGGGTAAGCGAGGACGTCTGGCGCGACCGCGTGGGCTTTCGCACCATTGCCACAAGCGGGTCGCAGGTGCTGCTCAATGGTGAACCCATCTTCCTGCGTGGTATCAGCCTGCATGAGGAGGAGCTGGGCGATAACCCCACCCGCAACATCACGACCGATGCCGCGCGCGCATTGCTCACCATCGTGAGGGATGATCTCAACGGCAATTTCGTGCGGCTGGCGCATTACCCGCATGGCGATGTGATGACGCGCATGGCGGACGAGTTGGGCCTGCTCGTGTGGAGCGAGATCCCCGTTTACTGGCGTATCGACTGGGAGAATTCCGACACGCTCGAAGTCGCCCGGCGGATGCTGTCCGAAATGGTGCTGCGAGATTGCAACCGGGCGAGCGTGGTGATCTGGAGCGTCGGCAACGAGACGCCCGTCAGCGATGTTCGCAATGGCTTCATGGCGCAATTGG
>CAJXLD010000298.1 GCA_913055595.1 uncultured Altererythrobacter sp. | reverse complement strand
GGCTGCGTCGTGTGGGCGATGAGATCGGCAATGAGCTTGCGCCCCTCTTCCTTGTCCATGCCTTCGATATCCATCGTATGTGCAGCAATGAACAGGCTCTTGCGGCCCGATCCCTTGTGCGTGTGGACGATGGGGTGCCTGGCCTTTGGACGCTGGTCGATTTCCTCTTCTGGAATATCAGCGCCGGCCTTCTTGCGGCTCCACCACAGCGTGTTGATGCCGACCTTGTCCTCGATCAGCTCCTTGGTTTCGGGCGGCAGGTCTTCATAGGCGGTGCGCGCATCGGCAAACCAAGTCTCGCCTCCAGCGCCTTCGGGCGGAACTTCATGGGCAAGCAGGATCGAATAGGAGGTGCGCTTTTCCAGGAAGGCGCTGTCGGTATGCCACAGCCTGTCACCCTTGCGATATTCGATCGCCGCCGGATCGCGGGTGATCTCGCCTTCGAGGTTGAGATTGGAGGCATCGAACAGTTCGCGGAAGGGCAGGCGCATCTTCTGCCCGTCCTTGCGCTGCGGAACGCGTTCGAGATAGCCGAAATTGCGGCTGAATTCGACGTGTTGCTCGTCGGTCAGGCCCGTGTTGCGCCAAACTGTGACCCCATAAGTGTCCATTGCATCGGTGATCTCCTCCAGCTCCGCCTTGGTCAGCGGTTTGGTGAGATCGATGCCCGAACAAATGGCACCGAAACCGGGCAGGATGGGTTCGACTTTCAAAGGCACTGCGACGCTCCATTTTCATTAGCTTGCTAATTTATAGCCATTGACCGGCCTTGCTGCAAGCTTTGCGACCCAAGTGGATGAATGCCTTCTAGCGTCGGCAAATGCTCTAGGCTAGGAAGGTTCGATGCACAGGGCCCCCGTCTCGCTCGCTGCGATAGTCTTGCTTGCCGCCTGCAGCACTCTGGCCGCTGAGCATGAGCCTGAATTGCGCGCCCGCGAGCCGCAAGAACAATGCGACGCTGCAACTGTACAGGAATATGTCGGGCAGCGTGCGTCGCAGGAACTGGGCGCAATCCTGCTGCAACGTACCGGCGCGCAAATCCTGCGCTGGGTGCCGCCCAACAGCGCCGTATCGATGGATTACCGTCCGGACCGGCTGACCGTCTCCTATGATGACAACATGATGATCGAGAGGATTTCCTGTGGCTGAAACCGATGCCAATGGCCCGCGCGACGGGCGTCAGCGTATTCCCCCGCTGTCCCCCTTCGAGGAACAGGCCAAGTTCACCCGAGCCATTCGCGTTGGCGACCAGATTATCGTTTCCGGCAATATCGGCGTGGAGGAGGATGGCACCATAGCGCCCGATGCCGGACGGCAGGCGGAGCGCTGCTTCGAGCAGATCGTCAGCTACATACAGCAATTGGGCGGCCGCTCGGACGACCTTGTCCGTGTGCGCATGTTCGTGACCGATATTGCCGATGCGGAAGTGGTGACTGCGGCTTTCACCAAATTCTGCGGCCATGCCCGGCCCACCGGCCCCTTGGGGGCGGTGGCTGCGCTGGCGGCCCCGTTCTCAGTGGAGATCGAAGCCGAAGCTGTCGTCGGCGCGGGGCAGTAATTGAACGAAATCCTTGCCCGCCGCGAAGGCGCGATCGGTCGCCTTTCACTCAATCGCCCGCGCGCTCTGAATGCGCTGGCCCAAGCCATGTGCGAAGACATGAGCGTGGCGCTGCTGCAATGGCGCGACGATCCCGGCGTCGAAGCTGTCATTCTCGATCACGTGGGTGGGCGCGGCTTTTGTGCCGGCGGTGATGTTGTTTCGGTCCGCCACTCGGCGCTGGAAGATGGCGGCGTGGCGGGACGCGCCTTCTTCATGGCTGAATATCGCCTCAACCACCTGCTCTTCACTTTCCCCAAGCCGGTGATCGCCTTCATGGATGGCGTGACCATGGGCGGCGGCGTGGGCCTGGCCCTGCCCGCCAATATCCGCGTGGCGACGGAAAATACGCTCTTCGCCATGCCCGAAGGATCGATTGGGCTCTTCCCCGATGTCGGCGCGGGTTATTACCTGCCGCGCCTGCCGGGCCACATCGGCAAGTTCTTGGCTCTCACAGGCGCGCGACTGGACGGGGCCGAATGCCTCTGGGCCGGTCTTGCCACGCATTATTGCGACAGCGATGACCTCGCCGAGGCCAAGGAATTGATTGCAAAAGAGCCGGCCGCGGCGGACGAGATTCTACGCGATCTTGCCACCTCGACCCCGGACGCGCGCATTGCTGGCAATGCCGCGGCGATCGCTCGGCTCTTTGCGCCCGATACACTGGAAGAGGTCAAGGCGGCGCTGGCAGCTGACGATTCGAACTGGGCTTCGAAGGAACTGAAGGCCGTCAGGAGCCGTTGCCCGACCAGTGCCAAGGTCGCACTGCGCCTCTTTTCCATGGGATCGCAACATAGTGATTTTGCCACTGAGATGGAGCTGGAATACCGCATAGCAGCGCACATGATCATGCGGAACGACTTTGCCGAAGGCGTCCGCGCAGTGCTGGTAGACAAGGATAATTCCGCCAAATGGAAACCCGCGAAGGCCGAGGACGTCACTTCCCAGATTCTCGACGCGATCTTTGCTCCCTTGCCTGCGGGAGAGGAATGGACGCCGCTTGCGCTTCCGAATTGATTGCTTGAAAGAAAATCTCATCCGCGCGAGAACTTGCCGGACAGGTGGAACAAGGGGCATGGCGAAATCCGCCATGAAGAACACTATCAGTCTCATACTGCCGCGTGTGCGG
>CAJXLD010000297.1 GCA_913055595.1 uncultured Altererythrobacter sp. | reverse complement strand
TGTTCGACCGTTTCCCCAAGCTGAAGATCTGCGTCGGCCATATGGGCGAGATGGTGCCGTTCTTCATCTGGCGGATCAATTTCATGAACAGCCGCGCGCAGACGGTGGGCCGCGCGCCCAAGACCGAGCGCAGCATGGAAGAATATTTTCGCGACAATTTCGTCTTCACCACCAGCGGTGTGGAAGACCATCTGGCGCTGCGCTACGCGATCGACCGCATGGGCATCGACAATGTCATCTGGGCCATCGACTATCCCTACCAGCCAATGAAACCGGCGGTCGATTTCATCGAGAGCTTCGAATGCACCGAGGATGAAATGCACGCGCTTTGTCATGGAAATGCGGAAAGGGTGTTCCATATAGACCCTGAATAGGAGGGTTTGGGGATGGTGATGTTTCTCGGTTTCATGGCGGCAATCACGCTGGTGATGTGGCTTGCGCCGGAAAGTGCGGCGGGCAAGGCGCTTAACGAGCAATTGGTCAAGAAACCGCTGGCCGCACTTTCGGACCTGAGCTTGAAACAGGTGATATTCTGGGCAATCATGGCCAATCTAATTGCCGGTGCGGCTTTCGGCGGCGGGGAGGCTTTCCTCCTACTTGGTCCGGAGGCTGTGACCGGCATAGCTATGGACATGGCGATCTACCTGGATGCCGTGATTGTCACCTACGCACTCTCTGCTCTGGCCGCTGCGCGCAGGAGCATGCGCTTCATGCTGCTGCCAGCTACCTCGATTTTGCGACGTATCCGGTCGCGCAGGAAACGAACAGCCGCCCGTAAGCCGGAGCGCAAACCTAGTAATGATGATGAACCTCATCCAGCCTTCGTCGCATTGGCGGCCTGATTCTTACACACCTCCGTTCGTGTCGAGCGCAGTCGAGACACGGCCAGGCCAACGCCTCTCGACTTCGCTCGAGGCGAACGGGTAGGGAAGCTGGATGAGTGAAGCACCCCTCAAAGGCATCAAGGTCGTCGAACTGGCCCGCATTCTTGCCGGTCCGTGGGCGGGGCAGGTGCTCGCCGACTTGGGTGCGGAGGTGATCAAGGTCGAAAGCCCGCAGGGTGACGATACGCGCACCTGGGGCCCTCCCTTTGTCGAGAATGCCGATGGCAGCAAGGATGCCGCCTATTTCCACGCGGCCAATCGCGGGAAGAGTTCCATCATCGCCGATTTCCACGATGCGGACGATCTGGCGCTCGTGATCGATTTGATCCGTGATGCCGATGTGCTGATCGAAAATTTCAAGACCGGCGGGACAAATATGGCCTCGATTACGAGAGCCTGCGCAAGGTAAACCCGCGTCTCGTCTATTGCTCGATCACCGGTTTCGGCCATGACGGCCCCTATGCGCCGCTGCCAGGATATGATTTCATCGTCCAGGGCATGAGCGGGATCATGGATTTGACCGGCGAAAAGGACGGGCCGCCGACCAAAATCGGCATGGCCTATGCCGACATCATGACCGGGCTTTACGGCGTGATCGGCATCCAGGCTGCGCTGCACCAGCGCGCAAAGACGGGGCGCGGGCAGCATGTCGACATGGCGCTGCTCGATACGATGGTGGGCACGCTTGCCAACCAGGCGATGAACTATCTCGTCAGCGGGGTAGTGCCGCATCGCATGGGCAATGCGCACCCCAATATCGTGCCGTATGAGGCTTTCCCGACTTCGGACGGTTGGCTCATCATCGCGGTGGGCAATGACACGCAGTTTGCGCGATTGGCGCATGTTCTGGGGCTGGACGTGCGACCTGAATGGGCCACCAACTCTCTTCGGGTGCAGAACCGCGAGGAGCTGTGCCCGCTGATCGCCGAACGGACGCAAACGTTTGCTCGCGACGCGCTGCTCGAAGCCTTGGAGGCTGAGCGGATACCCGCAGGTCCGATCCATGATGTTGCTGAAGCACTCGCCGACCCGCAGATTGTCGCTCGTGGTATGGTGCTTGATATGCAACGTGAGGATGGCACGAAAGTGAAAGGCATCCGCACTCCGATACGCTTTTCCGACGCCGAACTGGCAGTGGGGAAACCATCGCCGCTGCTGCCGCGAAAGGACTGATCATGGATTACCGTCCGCTGGGAGCCAGCGCCCTCAAGGTTTCGCCTCTGTGCTTGGGTTCAATGATGTTTGGAGGTGCGACCGACGAAGAGACCTCGCGGCGCATCATCGACAAGGCGGCCGATGCGGGCGTGAATTTCATCGATACGGCGGATGTCTACAACGGCGGCGCATCGGAAGAGATTGTCGGGCGCGCCATCGCCTATCGCCGCGATTACTGGGTGGTGGCGACCAAGTTCGGCTACGGGTCTTATGACGGGCCCAACCAGACCGGCCAGTCGCGCAAATGGGTGATCGGCGCGACCGAGGCGAGCTGCAAGCGGCTGGGCACTGACTATCTCGACATACTCTATTTCCACAAGGCCGACCCCGATGCCCCGCTGGAGGAGCCTTTGCGGGCGATTGGAGACCTGATCCGCGACGGCAAGTTGCGCTATTATGGCCTCTCCAATTTCCGCGGTTGGCGCATTGCCGAGGTCTGCCGGATCGCCGACCAGCTCGGCATGCCGCGCCCCGTTGTAAGCCAGCCTCTCTACAATATCGTCGATCGGACCGCCGAAGTGGAGCAACTTCCGGCAGCGGGGCATTACGGCCTTGGCGTGGTGCCCTACAGCCCGCTCGCGCGCGGGGTGCTCAGCGGCAAATATGCTGGCGGCAAGGCGCCCGAGGGATCGCGCGCGGCACGCGGCGATGTGCGGCTGCAGCAGACCGAATGGCGCGAGGAGAGCTTTACCA
>CAJXLD010000296.1 GCA_913055595.1 uncultured Altererythrobacter sp. | reverse complement strand
TCCACGTGCCGACGATGCCGTCGAGGCTGTCGGCAACCGAGTTCAGGTAGCAGGAGATCGGCAGGCCGCGCGTAGTGCCGCCATTGGACAGCACGGGGGTTGCCGGCATGAACCACAGGCTGGAGATATAATCATACAGCCGCTGGGCATGCTCCTGGTCATCCGCATAGGCATCGGCCACGCGGGCGAAGAGATCCTGGTAGGACTCGTTGGGCAGCAGGTAGCGGTCGGTCAGCGTTTCCTTGCCGAATTCGGTCAAATTCGCATCGCGATCGGGATTGGTCACGATGTTGAAGCGGCGGTCATTGACCTTCTTCGATCCGCTTTCGGGCTGGGCAGCAGCCTTCGCTGCTTCCGCCAGCGCCTCGGCCGCGGCTTCCGCCACCAGCTCATCGCTGCCCGCATCCTTCTTTTCCATTTTCACTGCCTTCTTGGCCTTGGCCGATGAAGCCTTGCTCTCGACCTTGCTTTCCGGGGAGGTAGCGGTGTCGTTTTCTTCCAGTCCCATTGCCGCTTCGTCCGTATTCCTGAATTCCATATTCGCGCCCGTCCCCATGCTCTGCCAATGTTCCGGCTACTTGCCGGAAGCTTCCCGATGTTCCGCATGTGTTCGAATCGGCCGGGCCGTGTCCAACCTATCCGTTTCCATGCGTCGGCAGGGAAAAACTTATCCCCCGCCTGCCCACAGGCAATCGCGCCTGGCACCCCTTCAACCGCCCCGGCGACACGAAATATTCTCTTTCGCGATTGCCGCCCGAATCTAGGTCTTGTGGGTGCCCCATACAAGATCGCCACAACCCATAGTGAATCGGACCGATTCGAGACGCAAGAGGGTTAAGATGGATTTACTGCAAATCGATGCCCAATCTTAGGGGTGTGTCATGCATACAATACGCCGCGACGCGTGGGAAATTCTTCACTCGCGCGTTGCGCAAGCCCCAAAATCGATCTGCGGAAAAAAAACTGTGCAATTTCTCAGCCGTGAATCTTTTGAATCAGGTTCGGCAACAATGCTGCGCTGCGGCAGAACAATGCGGATATCTGCCGCAGGACTCTGGACGTATATCGCAGCCAGAGACAATATGACTGCCAGGATTTGAGGAGGCACAATTGATCATCTCGTTTCTCAAGGCGATTCCCTGCGGGATCTTCCTTACGATCATCGTCTGCCTGTTCATCGGCTCGGCAGGTTCCAGCGGCGGTGTGCTCAATATCCGCAGCTTCGATATCATCTACGAAGACTGGGCGGTGGATTTCGACCTCTACTGGTCCTGGGTGATGTTCGTCGCCGGAACCGTCCTCGCCTGGGCAATCCTGTTTATGATGAGTGACTAGGCTTCGGATCAGCATGCTGCGACCATTTGCAGATACCAATCATTACTTCAGGGACCAAAACTAGAGCGCCGACAGAGCCGAGACGTGAACCTGAACTGGCATACGATCCACGACAACAACAAGCGGATGATTGCTATAGGCGGCACAACCCAAGCTCGCAGTCGACACAGCAAGGTCATCGCCCAGCCAGCCCACTGATATGTGCGGACCTCCACCTGGAAACACCGCCCTGACCAATATGTAGAATTCGTTTTCGGAAAGTGCCGGAACTTGGGATTCGAAGAGGTAGTTGTTGACTTCCTCCGGACTAATCCTGATCGCCGATGAGTCCTCGAGCCGTTGGATCGCTACGTCTAAATGCCTTCCGACTGCCGAGAACTTTGTCGGCTCAATCTCGACGACCTCTCCGGTCCAAGTGCCGACCCAAATCCATTCTGTAGAACTTGGCTCATCACAGGTGGGCATTGGCACATTCTTGCGCTGAGCAGAGACCGTGATCTCGTCGGTCGGTTCGGGAGCCTCCTGCGCTATGACGACGCCGTGAGCGGCCACGACGCCTGCCGCCGTAAAGAACAGCGGCGCTTTCCTCAAGGCACCAGCACCGTGTCCTTCACCGCCTCATCCGTTTCGGGATAATCGAGCGTGTAGTGCAGCCCGCGGCTTTCGTGGCGCTTGAGCGCGCTGCGGACGATCAGGTCTGCGCATTGGTGGAGGTTGCGCAGTTCGATAAGGTCGGTGGTCACGCGGAAGTGGCCGTAATAGTCCTCGATCTCGTTGGCGAGCAGGTCGATGCGGTGCTTGGCGCGTTCGAGCCTCTTGGTGGTTCGAACGATGCCGACATAGTTCCACATCATCCGCCGGATCTCGGTCCAGTTCTGCTTGATGACAACCTCCTCGTCACTATCGGTCACGCGGCTTTCGTCCCATTCGCGGATCGATGGCGGAGCATCGAAATCATCCCAATGCGCAAGGATATCCTGCGCCGCCGCCTCTCCGAAAACGAAGCATTCGAGGAGCGAATTGGAAGCGAGGCGATTGGCGCCGTGCAGCCCGCTTTCAGTGCATTCGCCCGCGGCCCACAGGCCGGGCAAGTCGGTGCGCGCATCGAGCCCGATGACGATCCCGCCGCAGGTGTAATGTTGCGCGGGTACAACCGGGATCGGCTCTTTGGTCATGTCGATGCCGAGGCCCATCAGCTTTTCGTGGATCATCGGAAAGTGCCGCGTCACGAAGTCGGGTTTCTGGTGGCTGATATCGAGATGGACGTAGTCGAGACCGAAGCGCTTGATCTGGTCGTCGATAGCGCGGGCGACGACATCGCGCGGCGCGAGCTCCATCCGCTCGGGATCGTAATCGGCCATGAAGCGGTGGCCGGTAACGGGGTGCAGCAGATGCCCGCCCTCGCCGCGCACCGCCTCGGTGATGAGGAAGTTCTTGACCTCGAGATTGTAGAGGCAGGTCGGGTGGAAC
>CAJXLD010000295.1 GCA_913055595.1 uncultured Altererythrobacter sp. | reverse complement strand
CGTTCGGCGAACAAGGGATAGATGACTGCATCCTGCCTCGACGGCCCGGAGACAACCGTGATGGAGACACCTGAAGGAGGCGCCGACACATCCGGCGTCTCGGTGGTGAGCAGCCGAACATCGATATCGGGGTGAAGTCGACGGAAATCAGGTAACAGCGGTATCAACCACCGCATTGCCAACATGCCCAGAGATGTCACGTCGAGTGTGCGCCGCTCGGCACCACGCTCGCGGTTGACCGCTGCCTCCAGCGTATCGAAAGCCGAGCTGAGCGCCGGTTGCAGGCGTCTTGCCGCGGCAGTCGGTTCAAGGCGGTTGCGGGGGCCTTCGAAGAGGTCAACTTCTATCAGATTTTCCAGCCGTCGGATCTGCCGGCTTATTGCGCCGTAAGTGACTCCGAGTTCCTCTGCCGCACGCCTCATCTGACCGAGCCTGAGCGTCGATTCCAGCGCTCGCAGCGCATTAAGAGGCAGCAGACCGCGCTTCATATGACAAAACCTCACATACGGATCGAAATCTAATCGATATTCTCCATTTGACCAACGTGGCAGGCTTGATGTGCGAAACGCGCTGGTTCGCAGGCGCAAGGTTATCCTTTCGAGGTATCATGATGGCAACGCTGAACAGCCGGACCGGCAAGGTGAATGGGCCGCTATGGGGTCATGGCGCCGAAGATTGGGCAGACATCCAGGAAGGAACACTTGCTCCGGTTTTCGACCGGGTGCTCGAGAAAGCATCCGTCGGCCAAGGAACCAAATACCTGGACGTGGGCTGCGGATCCGGGATGGCGATATCGAAGGCCGAAGCCAAGGGTGCGTTCGCGGCCGGATTGGATGCGTCCCAGGCACTGCTTGATATTGCAGGCTCTCGCTCACCGGATGCCGAGTTGCACCTCGGCGATCTCGAGGACCTTCCATTTGACGACAAACGTTTCGATGTCGTGACCAGTTTCAATTCGCTTCAGTACGCCGGTAATCCGCTGGCCGCTCTTAAGGAGGCGAAACGCGTAATGTGCACTCAAGGCACCATCGCAATTGTCACCTGGAGCCCGCCGGAAATGATGGAGGTTTCGTCTCTGATCGGGGCAATCAAACATTTGCTGCCGCCGGCGCCACCTGATGCCCCGGGCCCGTTCGCGCTATCAGAGGCGAAAAGCCTGCGAGCCTTCGCTTCGGCTGCCGGATTACTGACGATGGAAATATTCGACATTTCCGCGCCTTGGATCTACCCCGACAAGGATACCGGACTACGCGGCCTCGGGTCGTCCGGGGTCGCTGCCCGCGCTGCGGCAAATTCGTCAATTGAGGCGGTCGAAGACGCTCATGCCTCGGCACTGGCTCCATTCCGGCAGATCGACGGAAGCTACCGCATCGAAGCATCGCTTCGCTGTCTGCTGGCGCGGCTGCCGTGAGAGGCCATTGTGATACCGACGCTCTTGTTCATTAACAGCTGGGATTGTTGTCCGCGTGTGGAACATCGACAACTCGACGGATCCCGGCTCCGGATAGCAGCGATCGCGCTTCGCTTAGCGCTAGTTTTTGGCTCGGTATTACCGACAGCGTCTAGCGCGATCGCTGGATCGGCGAAAATCCCGGTTGATGTGGAACTCGTCTTGGCGGCAGATGTATCGGGGTCCATGACCCGCGGCCTGCGTGCTGCCCAAACCGACGGTTTCGTCGCGGCCTTTCGAAATCCCTGAGTTCAAAACGCAATAACTAGAGGCCACATCGGCAGAATTGCAGTCACCTATCTCGAATGGTCCGGCCAAAATCAGCATATCGAGCTTGTGCCCTGGCGCATTATTGAAAAAGCGGAGGACGCCAACGCATTTGCCTCCGAACTTGAACAGGCGCCGAAATTCTCTCCAAGTGGACGAACCTCGATCTTCTCGGTCCTCGCCGAGGCAAACTCGCTGATCTTAAACAACCAATATGTTGGAACGCGTCTGATAATCGATATTTCGGGGAACGGACCGGAGAATTCCGGCCATAAGCCATTGCGCCTCAAGGATCGGCGGATCACGGTGAACGGCCTTGTATTTCCTGCGAGGCCCTCAGGTGCGGACGACCCTTACCGAAACTACCCCTACACAACATCTGATGTTGTAAATTACTTTCGAACCTCGGGCGCACAGGGCTCGGGTGCCTTCGTATTTCGGATCGATACAGAAGCGGACATTGAGCGGGCGATCCTTCGCAAACTGCTCATCGAGATCGCCGGAATACTATCCAGACGCGCGGGGGAAATACCGTGATGCCCCGCCAAAAGGGTTTTCGCTGTTGCCCATTATCTGCCTGGCCGAAGATCGCCGCAATTGCATCGCCTATTGGTACACCTAGCGGCACTGTCACGGCAACTTGCTGCGGTTGGCAGCACCATCGGAACACGATCTCAGGCGGTGACGATCTGGCGCCATTCGGCCAAGGCTTCGGCACGAAGGGTCTTGAGCGTGCGGCGGGAGATCAAGTGACGTTGGATGTTGAAGTGATTGTATATGATGGCGTGGGATGCAAGGAAGCGCTGCGCCGATCCGGGCGACTTGAACCGGAGTTGCTGTCGCTCTCTGCGTCGGGTCGGCTGATGCGAGACCTCTGCCCGGTTGTTTGAGCGCCCGCCGGTGACGTGGCGACCGGCCAGAGAGAGATCGCGAAGGGCGGCACCATATGACCGAAGCCGATCCGTAACAATTTTGTCCGGAATAAAGCCCTGCCGCTTCAGAAGTTTTCGTAGCAATTTCAGCGCTGCCTTTCGGTCGCGCTTCGACTGAACCAGGATGTCGAGCACCTCGCCCTCGTCATCAACGGCGCGCCAGAGATACATGGTTTTGGCGCCGATCTTG
>CAJXLD010000294.1 GCA_913055595.1 uncultured Altererythrobacter sp. | reverse complement strand
GCGGTCTCCTGGCCATGACGCTGCAAGGGATGGGCTGCAAGGCGCGCAGCTGGCTCGGCTGGCAGGTGCCGATCAGGACCGACGATGCCCATGCCAAGGCGCGGATCGAGGAGATCGACGCGCCCGATCTGATCGCCAGCATGGAAGCGGGCGAGATCGCCGTGATCCCGGGCTTCCAGGGTATTGGCCCCGATGGCCGCATTGCGACATTGGGAAGGGGCGGGTCGGACACCTCCGCCGTGGCTGTGGCCGCTGCGCTCAAGGCGGATCGCTGCGATATCTACACCGACGTTGACGGCGTCTACACCACCGATCCGCGGATCGTGGCCAAGGCGCGCAAGCTCAAGAACGTCACTTACGAAGAAATGCTCGAACTCGCCTCTGTCGGGTCGAAAGTGCTGCAGACCCGCTCGGTCAGCCTGGCGATGAAGGAAAATGTGCGCATCCAGGTGCTCTCCTCCTTCATCGACGACGGTGCGCCGCCTGCGGACAGCCTGCCGGGCACCATGATCGTGCCTGACGAGGAAGTGGAAGGACTGGATATGGAACGCCAACTGATCACCGGGATCGCCGCCGACAAGAATGAGGCGAAAGTCATCCTCACCCGCGTGCCGGACAAGCCCGGCGCGGTGAGCCACATCTTCTCACCCTTGGCCGATGCCAATATCAATGTCGACATGATCATCCAGAACGTGGGCCGCGAAAAGGGCGAGACCGACGTGACCTTCACAGTGCCTTCGGCCGATCTGCCGCGTGCGCAGGCGCTGCTCGAAGGGCAGAAGGAGGCGATCGGCTTCAACCGCATCATCACCGAGGGCCGCGTCGCCAAGATCAGCGTTGTCGGCGTGGGCATGCGCAGCCATGCCGGTATTGCCGCAACCATGTTCAAGGCACTGGCCGATCGCGGCATCAACATCCAGGCGATCTCCACCAGCGAGATCAAGATCAGCGTGTTGATCGACGAGGATGAGACCGAACTGGCCGTGCGCGTGCTGCACACGGCCTATGGCCTTGATGCGACGGATGAAGCGGCTTGAGCAACTATCCCAAGACCTCTGCACTCATGAAGCGCGGGGCCGAATTCCTCGGCACCGAAACCGCGATCCTGTGCGGGGCGATGAGCTGGGTTTCGGAACGCAATCTGGTGTCCGCCATGAGCAATGCGGGCGGCTTCGGCGTGATCGCTTGCGGGGCGATGACCCCCGAATTGCTCGATGCAGAGATTGCCGCAACCAGGGCGCTGACCGACAAGCCCTTCGGCGTGAACCTCATCACCATGCACCCGCAGATTTTCGATCTTATTGAAGTCTGCGCCAAGCATCAGGTGGGCCATGTTGTGCTCGCGGGTGGCCTGCCGCCCAAGGGCAGCCTCGATGCGATCAAACAAAGCGGTGCCAAGGTCATCGTCTTTGCCCCCACGCTGGCATTGGCGAAGAAGCAGTTCCGTTCGGGCGCCGACGCGCTGGTGATCGAAGGTATGGAGGCTGGCGGCCATATCGGCCCGATCGCCACCAGCGTGCTGGCGCAGGAATTCCTGCCCGAACTGGCCGAGGAACACCTTGTCCTTGTCGCCGGTGGCATTGGCCGTGGTGACATGATCGCCGCCTATCTGGAAATGGGTGCGGCTGGCGTGCAATTGGGTACGCGCTTTGCCTGTGCGACCGAGAGCATCGCCCACCCCGATTTCAAGAAGGCATTCTTCCGTGCCAAGGCGCGCGATGCAGAGGCGAGCGTGCAGCTCGATCCGCGCCTGCCGGTGATCCCCGTCCGCGCGCTCAAGAACAAGGGCACCGTCGAGTTCACCGCCAAGCAGCGCGAGGTCGCCCTGTTGCTCGATCAGGGCAGCGTCGACATGGGCGAAGCGCAATTGCGCATCGAACATTTCTGGGCCGGCGCGCTGCGCCGCGCGGTTATCGATGGCGATGTCGAGAACGGCTCGCTCATGGCCGGGCAGAGCGTGGGCATGGTGACCAGCGAAGAACCCGTCGCCGAGATCATCGCCACGCTGATGGCAGAGAGCGAAGCGGCATTGGGCGGGCGGTGACGCGGATCGTCACCTATCGCGACGACCAATTTGCCGGGCTCGATGCGCTGTGGCGTGAAGTCTTTCCGAATGACCCGCCGCGCAACCGGGCGGCGCAATCGGTGCCTGCCAAGCTGGCCGAGCAGCCCGACCTTTTGTTCGTGGCTGTCGATGGCGATGCGGTGATTGGCTCGATCATGGCCGGGTACGACGGACATCGCGGATGGCTCTATGCCGTGGCGGTGAGCAAGGTACGCCAGGGCGAAGGGATCGGCCGGGCACTTGTGGCGCATGCCGAGCAGGCCTTGCGCGACAAGGGCTGCATCAAGGTCAACCTGCAAGTGCGCGAGGGCAATCCGGTGGCGGGCTTTTACGAAAAGCTCGGCTACGAAATCGAACCGCGCACCAGCATGGGCAAGTCGTTGTGAGCGTGATGTCTACAACCAACGCCGCGTCTTTTCCTTGAGCGCGAGGTACTCCTCCCCGAACTTGGCCTGCAGATAGGCTTCCTCTCGCAAGATCACGCCGAAATGGATCACCAATACCACTGGCCCCAGCAGCAATAGTGCGAGCAATGAATTCGCCGCGATGGCGATTCCCGCATAAGTGAGTGCCATGCCCAGATACATGGGGTTCCGGGTGAAGCGATAGGGTCCGCTTGTCACGATTGCGGTAGAAGGTTTCCACGGCCGGGCATCGGTCTGGGCCTTCTTGAACAGGATTGTCGCGGCAATCATCAGGTAGACGCCCGTCAGGATCAGGATTGCGCCACCGGCCCAGGCAATAGTCTCGCGCAGGCCAAGTTGTGGTACCGCAA
>CAJXLD010000293.1 GCA_913055595.1 uncultured Altererythrobacter sp. | reverse complement strand
GGTAGCGCTGGCGCGACTGCCAGAAGCCATAGGCCCAGCGCGGCATCATCTGCGCCTTGCCCGTCAGGCGGCGATATCCGGCAATGGCGTCATCCATGCTCGGCGCCGGGACTACATAATAGTCGATGCTCCTGCCCGCCTCGCTGGCGAAGCTGACCGAATGGCGGTCGGCCTCGGGCAGCGGATCGGCGTGTTCGAGCGCTATATAGCCCTGGTTCGGTTCCCATTCGATCTTGAACTCGACGCGCTGTCCGGCGTTCAGATCGAGCGCGAAATTATGGTACCAGGGGTTCCAGTTCTGCCGCCAGCGGCTGAGCACTTCCTCCCCGTCGACCAGCACCTTCACATAGGAGGAGGAATAGAGGCGGAACTTGTGCGTGCCGCCCACTTCGGGGCGGAACTCCCCGCGCCAGACGACCTGCTGCAATTGCGATGAATTGCCTGCGGTGTTCTGGCCGGTGATGGCAGCGGTGGTGGCGGACTGCGCTTCCTGCGGCCAGCGCGCCTGGTCACGGATATACTGGTAATCGACCGTGGGCTCCTGCCGCACCACCGCCGTCCGCCCGCCGACGAAATAGGTCGCGCGCCAATCGAGCGCGAACTTTTCGTAGGGCTCCGGATCGCCCACGCGAGTGATCGAATTGTTGTCCCACAAGATGCCGTAGCCGCGCGTCGAGACGAGATAAGGAATGGCAATCGCCATATTGTGCTGGGCGAGTTCGACGTCCTCGCCATTGTAATTCATCTGCCCGTTCTGGTGCTGGCCGAGGCCGTAGAGCCCTTCGTCGGTCCCGCGATTGAACTGCACGCGCGTGGCAAGCCAATCCTGCCCTTCCAGTTCCACCGGGTCCATGCGGCGCGCGGGCGCATATTCGTCCAGCAGCACCGCGCCATCGCGATCGTAGACAATCAGCCGACCGTCACTGAGACCGACGGCAGCATGGCCCATATGCGTCGTCAGGCTGGCGCGCGAGCCGTCCGAATAGAAGACCGGTTCGCCATCCGCCTCGACATTGACCATCAGGCTCGGCAGAACCTCGTCCAGATCATCCGCCACGGTCACGCGGAAGGTGCCGTCGCGAAAGGCGAGCACCCGGACCTTATCGCCCGCATCGGTGGTAACCACCATACCTTGCGGGATTTGCTCGACCTTGCCAGCCCAGGCCGATGCCGGAGTCAGCACAAGCACGAGAGCGGCGAGCCAGCGCAAGGTCAATAGACCGTAAGCTGCGTCGGAATGGCAGCGGGAGTGATCGTGCCGACAGCAGTGCCGGTCACCGTCACCTCCGCCCGCGCCTTGATGTCGTCCGAAGCGCTGCCCAGCATCAATTCGATCCTCCCCGGCTCGACCACCCAATCGCGGCCAAGCCCCCACAGCGCAAATTGTGCCGAGCTGAGGGTGAACGCAACATGTAGCGTCTCGCCCGGATCGAGGCGTGCGCGATAGAATCCGCGCAATTGCATGACGGGCCGCGACACGCTGGCCACGGGATCGCGCATATAAAGCTGCACCACCTCGTCACCCGTAACGCTGCCGCTGTTGGTGACGGGAATGGTTACGGTCACTTCGCCGCCGTCAGCCGGAATTTCGGAAGCGCTCAGTGTCACGTCGCCATAGGTGAACTCGGTATAGCTGAGCCCATGACCGAAGGCGTAGAGCGGGGTGATCGGCAAATCCATATAGCGCGCCGTATCCTTGGAAAGGTCGGGATCGGCAGGCCGACCGCTGGGCAATTGGTCATAGGCGAAAGGCACCTGCCCCGTCGTGCGCGGGAAGCTGGCGGGTAGCTTGCCGCCGGGGTTCGCATCGCCAAAAAGTGTGCGCGTAATGGCGGGGCCCGCCTCCACGCCGAGCAGCCATGTAGTGAGCACCGCATCGGCGGCTTCGTCGACCTCTGGAATCGCCAGAGGACGCCCGCCCATCAGCACCACGACGAGCGGCTTGCCTGTTGCCGCTACAGCTTCGAGCAATTCCTTCTGGCGACCTGGCAATTCGAGCGAGGAACGGCTGCGCGCCTCACCCGACCAGTCGTAATCCTCACCAATGGCGAGCACGACCAGATCGGCGCTTTCCGCCGCCGCGACGGCATCGGCAATGCCGCTGGCATCATCGGAGCGGCTGTCCGCTCCGGGCACATAGGTGACGTCGGGATGCGCTGCTTCCAGCTCGGCTCGCAAGGTGATCACATCCTCCTGGCGCCCCTGCGCACGCCAGCTCCCAAGCTGCGAGAGCGCATCATCCGCCAGCGTACCGATCAGCGCGATACGCCCTGCGTCCCGTGCCAGCGGCAGCACATCACCATCGTTCTTGAGCAGCACGATCGAGCGTTCCGCCGTCCAGCGCGCCATATCGCGATGGCCTTCAGAGAGCAGCACTTCAGCCTCGCGCTCCACATCGTGATAGGCATAGGGATCATCGAACAGGCCGAGACTCTGCTTGACGCGCAGGATGCGCAGTACAGCTTCGTCGAGCAGCGGCAATAGGGTGGGGTCCTCCGCCAGAGCCGCCTTCAGGTCGTCGGCATAGATATCCGCCACCATGTCCATGTCCACGCCCGCGCGCAGCGCCAGCGCAGCGGCCTCCGCACGCGAGCCGGCAATGCCATGCGCCATCAATTCCTCGACCGCGCGCCAATCGGACAACAACAATCCGCCCCAGCCCCATTCGTCGCGCAGGATACCGCGCAGCAGCGCCGCATTGCCCGTGGTTGGCACACCGCCAACGGCATTGAAGGCAGTCATATAGCTTGCGGTTCCTTCTTCAGCTGCTGCACGAAAGGGGGCGAGATAGGTCTCGCGCAGGACACGTTCCGAGATTTCCGCCCCAGCATAGTCGCGACCGCCCT
>CAJXLD010000292.1 GCA_913055595.1 uncultured Altererythrobacter sp. | reverse complement strand
TGCAGGTCGGCCACATTCGGTGTGCACACCAGCGCGCGCACGGCAACGCCGCGGTGACGGAACAGATAACCTTCGGTCCGGTCGGCAAACTTCACGGCAAAGGGCTCGCCGTCCAGCAGGCCCTCGACGAGGTGCTGGCCCGGATGCCAGGGCGTTACAAGCGTGTGGGGCTTGCCGCCATTGATCGTGATCTCGGCTTCTCCGGCCTCGCCCAGTTCCAGCGTCACCGGATGGTGCGTGTCGCCCAGGATGACGACCCAATCCTTGCGGGCTTCGGGTGTCGGCGCGATCCGGCCGCTGGTGTCGGCGGCGCGGCGCGAGAAGAAGCCGTGCACATAGGCCGCGGCGCAGATCAGCTGCGTTTCCTGTTCGGCGGTCGGCGGCACGCCGTCAAAGCCGTCGGGGAACTCGTCCTTGATATAGGCGGTCGTGATCTTGCCCGAGCGGAAACGCTTTTCGTCAACCACAGCCGCGATGAAGGGCATGTTGTCCTGAATGCCTTCGATGTGGAACCGGTCGAGCGCCTCGCCATGCACGTCCAGCGCGGCATCGCGGTCCTTGCCCCAGGTGATCAGCTTGGCCACCAGGGAATCGTAGTACGGCGGTACGGTGTAGCCGCTGTACAGGTGGGAATCCACGCGGATGCCGTTGCCGCCAGGAGCGTGGAAATGACTGATCTTGCCAGGGCTGGGAACGAAGGTTTTCGGGTCTTCGGCGTTGATCCGGCATTCAATGGCATGGCCGGAAATGTGGATCTGGTCCTGGCTGTATTGCAGTGGAAGACCGCTGGCAATACGCAGCTGCTCGCGCACAATGTCCACACCAGTGACCATCTCCGAGACCGGATGCTCAACCTGTACCCGCGTGTTCATTTCAATGAAGTAGAACTCGCCGTCCTGATACAGGAATTCGAAGGTGCCGGCGCCGACGTAGCCGATTTCCTTGCAGGCATCCACGCACGCCTTAAGCGTTCGCTCGCGGGATTCCTGGTTGATGTTCGGTGCCGGTGCTTCTTCAATTACCTTCTGGTTGCGGCGCTGCATGGAGCAGTCCCGGTCACCCAGATGGATGACGTTGCCGTGCATGTCGGCCAGAACCTGGACTTCCACGTGGCGTGGGGTTTCCAGGAACTTCTCTAGATACACGGTGGGATCGCCGAAGGCATTCTTGGCTTCGCTCTGGGTGATCTGTACTGCTTTCAGCAGGGCGGCTTCAGAGTGCACCACCTGCATGCCTCGGCCACCACCACCAGAGGCCGCCTTGATCATCACCGGGTAGCCAATCTGTTTCGCCAGCTTGAGGGTGCGTTCGTCGTCGTCCGTCAGCGGGCCGTCGGAGCCGGGAACTGTGGGTACGCCGGCCTTTTTCATGGCTTCGATGGCGGACACCTTGTTACCCATCAGGCGGATGGTCTCTGCCCGGGGGCCGATAAAGCGGAAACCGCTTTTCTCGACCTGCTCGGCGAAGTCGGCATTCTCGGCCAGGAAACCGTAACCGGGGTGGATACCCACCGAATCGGTCACTTCAGCGGCACTGATGATGGTTGGGATATTGAGGTAGCTGTCTGTGGCACTGTTTGGGCCAATGCAGACAGATTCGTCGGCAAGGCGAACGTGCATCAGGTCGCGGTCTACCTGGGAATGTACCGCAACGGTCTTGATGCCCAGCTCCTTGCACGCGCGGAGAATACGCAGGGCGATTTCACCGCGGTTTGCGATCAGAACTTTTTCTAACATGGCCATGGTTAGCAATCACCGAATTCAGGAAATGACGACCAGGGGCTGGTCAAACTCAACCGGCTGGCCATTTTCGACCAGGATTTCGGTAACGGTACCGGCCTTGTCGGCTTCGATCTGGTTCATCATCTTCATGGCTTCAACGATACAGATCACGTCACCCACGTTTACTTTCTGGCCCACTTCAACAAAGGAGCTGGCGGTGGGGGACGGCGCACGGTAGAAGGTGCCAACCATCGGGGATTTCACGGCGTGGCCAGAGGGGGCTGCCGGAGCCGAGGATTCCGCAGCCGGGGAGGCATCAGCCGCGGGTGCCGGAGCCGGGGCGGCGGCCTGGGGGGCTGGTGCCGCGTAATGGCTGACGTAATGTCCACCGGCGGCGGGCTCGCGACGGCGGGAAATGCGAACCGAATCGTCGCCTTCCTGGATCTCCAGTTCTTCGACGTCTGATTCCTCAAGGAGCTCAATGAGTTTCTTGATTTTGCGAATATCCATAACTGTTCCAGTCCCGTTTCTGTGTTCTATCGGTGAATTCGTTGCAGGGCCGCCTTCAGGGCGAGATCGTAGCCCTGGCTGCCCAGCCCGCAGATAACGCCTTCGGCGATATCTGAAAAATAAGAGTGATGGCGGAAAGGTTCCCGCGCATGCACGTTTGAAAGATGCACTTCAATAAAGGGAATGCCCGACGCCAGCATGGCATCCCGAAGGGCCACGCTGGTGTGGGTGAAGGCGGCGGGATTGATGATGATGAAATCCACCCCTTCAGCCCTGGCTTCATGCACTCTTTCTATCAATTCATATTCCGCGTTTGACTGCAGGTGTAACAGATGATGGCCTTTCTCAGCCGCCTTGCTGCGCAAGCGGTCGTCTATATCGGCCAGGGTCTCGTGGCCATAGACCTCGGGCTCTCGGGTTCCGAGCATATTCAGGTTCGGGCCGTGGAGCACAAGAATGGTCGACATGGTTCTGTCTGCCTTGATGGTTTTTTAACAGGATCGCCGAAGATGACGGCACGTTACCCCAATGGTGCGTGCTTGTTATCCCCAGATCAACACTTTTTGACAATCCTGCCGGTTGTCCATTGCTCTGAAAAGGTTACACAGCAACCTGCTGTCACGCGATGACATTTCGTTG
>CAJXLD010000291.1 GCA_913055595.1 uncultured Altererythrobacter sp. | reverse complement strand
ATACTGATACCGACCATGGTCCACATCAGGATGCCATTGTGCATCCAGGCACCTTCATAGCCGATCGGCGAATATTGCGTCTGGATGTTGATGGCGCCGTCAATCGGCTGGCCCTTGATCATGTCAGGGCCATAATATTCGTAGGCCGGAGCCTCGGCACCAACCTCTTCGACCACAGCTTCAGCCGATTCTGCTTCCTGCGCCAAAGCGGCGCCGGGAGCGGTAAAGAATGTGAGAGCTGCGGCAAGGAATGTCAGGATATGCAGCCGCTTAAGGGCGTTCTCGCCGAATTTCATCTGTCCAACGCTTTCCGTTCTGTTGCGGGCGTTCGAAGGGCCCCATTAGCCTCGTATGAGGCCGTGTCGGGCGCGCCTATACGCCCGCTTGCCCCATGCCTCAAGCGCTTCTAGGGAGATTTTTCAGAAAGTGCGATGCGTTTGAGCGCGTTGCCTGTTGATGATCCAAAAAAAGGCGAACTGCAAAATCATGACCGAAGATGAAGTGCTGGCCGAATTCCGCAGCTGCCATGCGTTGCTGGAAGGACATTTAAAATTGTCTTCCGGCCGCCACTCCGCACACTACCTGCAATGCGCCCGCGTGCTGATGAATCCCGAAAGGGCATCACGCCTTGCCCTTGCCATCGCCCAAAAGATTCCGCGAGATATCCGCAGCCAGATCGATCTCGTCGTCTCTCCTGCCATGGGCGGGCTGATCATCGGGCATGAGATGGGCCGGGCCTTGGGCAAGGATGCCATTTTCGTCGAGCGCCCGACGGGCACGTTCGAACTGCGCCGTGGATTCTCCATTCCTGAAGGCGCAAAGGTGCTGATGGTCGAAGACGTGGTCACCACCGGTCTTTCGAGTCGCGAGGCGATAGATTGCGTCCGCGAAGAAGGTGGCATGGTGATAGCCGAGGCGGCGCTGGTCGATCGTTCGGCAGGAAGCGTAGATTTGGGTGTACCCTTCTTCCCCTTGGTGGAAATCAAGTTCCCCACCTATGCCGAAGACGAGTTGCCGAAAGAGCTGGCCGCCATCCCCGTCACCAAACCAGGCAGCCGCGCCGAAAAGAATTAGGATGACCCAAGACCTCCGCCCCAAAAAGCTCAGGCTGGGCGTGAATATCGATCACGTCGCCACCATCCGCAATGCACGCGGCGGTGACCATCCCGATCCGGTTCGCGCCGCGGAGATCGTGGCGCGTGTGGGCGGTGACGGTATTACTGCGCATCTTCGCGAGGACCGCAGGCATATCCGCGATGACGACTTGAAGCGCATCCAGCAGGCGACCGACCTGCCGCTCAACCTGGAAATGGCCGCCACCGAGGAGATGCTCGCCATTGCGCTGGCCCACAAACCACATGCCGCCTGCATCGTGCCCGAAAAGCGCGAGGAACGGACCACCGAGGGCGGGCTTGATGCGGCGGGTCAGCATAACCAGCTCGCTCCGATCGTCGCGCGCCTCAGCGACGCGGGGATTCGCGTCAGCCTGTTTATCGAGGCTAATGAACGCCAACTCGAGGCCGCCGAGAGGCTGGGTGCACCGGTGGTGGAATTTCACACCGGAGAATATGCTCATGCCCATCTTGATAGCGATTCGGAGCGCACCGCACGCGAACTTCAGCGTGTGACCGACATGGCCGTACTTGCCACGCAAATGGGCATCGAGCCACATGCCGGCCACGGCCTGACCTATGAGAATGTCCAGCCCATCGCCGCCATCCCGCAGCTCGCCGAACTCAATATCGGGCACTACCTGGTGGGCGAGGCGATTTTCTGCGGGCTCGAACAGGCAGTCCTGCGCATGCGCCAGCTGATGGATGAGGCGCGATGATGGCACCGCGCATATCCTCCCCCTTGGGGGAGGGGGACCATCCGCAGGATGGTGGAGGGGCACCCGCACCCTCGCTCAACATCAGGCTGTTCCCCTCTACCACGCTTGGCGTGGTCCCCCTCCCCGTTTCGGGGAGGATTTCATGATTATCGGCATGGGATCCGATCTCTGCAATATCGAGCGAATCGCCAATTCGTTGGAGCGGTATGGCGAGCGTTTCACGCAGCGGGTCTTTACAGATATCGAGAACGCCAAGGCCGCGCGGCGTCCGCACACGCGCGCGGGCACCTATGCCAAGCGGTTTGCCGCCAAGGAGGCCTTCAGCAAAGCGGTAGGCACCGGGTTCAAGCGCGGTGTTTTCATGAAGGATATCGGCGTGGTCAATGCGCCGTCCGGTGCGCCCACGCTGCATCTGCAGAACGGAGCGGCTGCGCGGCTGGCGGAACTTACTCCCGAGGGCCACGGGATCACGATCCACCTTACGCTGACGGACGATCACCCCTGGGCGCAGGCCTTCGTCATTATCGAGGCGCACCGGCTGTGACCGTTGTTGACCAATCGACAGACCTTCCCAAGGAAGAGGAAAAGAAGATCGACTGGCTGGCGGAAATCCGCGGGCTGGCGCTGATGTTGCTGGGCGTGCTCACCTTTCACACGCTGATCGCGAAACCCTTCTACATTCCTTCCGCCAGCATGGTGCCCAACCTCATGGTTGGGGACCGGCTGATCGTGTCGAAATATCCCTATGGCTGGAGCTGGGTCTCGGCGAGCTTCCATGTTCTGCCGCGCGACACCTGGCGCATCGCGCCCGCAACGCCCGAATATGGCGATGTGGTGATTGCCGTGCCGCCTGACCGGGCGGAAGATTACATCAAGCGCGTGGTCGCCCTGCCGGGAGATACGATCGCGCTGGTCAACGGGCAGATCATCCTCAATGGCGAGCCCGTGCCGCAGACGGAAGAACCGGCAGTGCGCCTGCCTGCCGACAACGACAATGTCTGCCTGAGCGCGAGCGGGTTCGAACATCCCTGCCTCGACGATTTCGAA
>CAJXLD010000290.1 GCA_913055595.1 uncultured Altererythrobacter sp. | reverse complement strand
GCAGCGAAGCCGAAGTCAGCGAAGTCGGCTCCGTGCTGTCGGTTGGTGACGGCATCGCCCGTATCCACGGACTCGACAGCGTCCAGGCCGGCGAAATGGTCGAATTCGCCAATGGTGTGCAGGGCATGGCCCTGAACCTTGAAGCCGACAACGTCGGCGTCGTGATCTTCGGCTCCGACGCAGAGATCAAGGAAGGCGACAGCGTCAAGCGCACCGCCACCATCGTGGACGTTCCCGTCGGCAAGGGCCTTCTCGGCCGCGTTGTTGATGCGCTCGGCAACCCGATCGATGGCAAGGGCCCGCTGACCGACGTTACGCGCCAGCGCGTTGAAACCAAGGCCCCCGGCATCATCCCGCGTAAGTCGGTCGATGAGCCTGTGCAGACCGGCCTCAAGGCCATCGACGCCCTCGTTCCCGTGGGCCGCGGCCAGCGCGAACTGATCATCGGTGACCGCCAGACCGGCAAGTCCGCCGTCGCCATCGACGCCTTCATCAACCAGAAGGAAGTCAATCAGGGCGATGACGAAAGCAAGAAGCTCTACTGCATCTATGTAGCCGTGGGCCAGAAGCGCTCCACCGTCGCGCAGATCGTCAAGAGCCTCGAAGAAAACGGCGCGATGGAATATTCCATCGTTATCGCCGCGACCGCTTCCGAGCCTGCGCCGCTGCAGTATCTCGCCCCTTACACGGGCGCTGCCATGGGCGAATTCTTCCGCGACAACGGCATGCACGCCGTGATCGTTTATGACGACCTTTCCAAGCAGGCCGTGGCCTATCGCCAGATGTCGCTGCTGCTGCGTCGTCCTCCGGGTCGCGAAGCCTATCCCGGCGACGTGTTCTACCTGCACTCCCGCCTGCTCGAACGTGCGGCGAAGATGAATGGCGGCGGTTCGCTGACCGCTCTGCCGATCATCGAAACGCAGGCCGGTGACGTGTCGGCCTATATTCCGACCAACGTGATCTCGATCACAGACGGCCAGATTTTCCTCGAGACCGACCTGTTCTACCAGGGTATCCGCCCTGCCATTAACGTGGGCCTGTCAGTGTCGCGTGTGGGCGGTGCCGCCCAGACCAAGGCGATGAAGAAGGTTGCAGGATCGATCAAGCTGGAGCTGGCGCAGTACCGCGAAATGGCCGCCTTCGCCCAGTTCGGTTCGGATCTCGACGCTTCGACGCAGAAGCTGCTCAACCGCGGTGCGCGACTGACCGAACTGCTCAAGCAGGCGCAGTTCAGCCCGATGCCTTTCGAGGAGCAAACCGTGTCAATCTATGCCGGCACCAACGGCTTCCTCGACGCCATTCCGGTTGAGCGCGTGAACGAATACGAAGCTGCGATGCTCAGCTTCATGCGCAGCGAGCACGCCGATATTTTGAAAGAAATCCGCACTTCGCAGAAGTTCGAAGGTGACACGGCCGACAAGACCAAGGCCGCCCTCGAAACTTTCGCCAAGCAGTTCGCCTGAGCCTGAACAGAGACCAATCTAGGGAGCCATCATGGCCTCGCTGAAAGAACTCAAGGATCGGATCGGGTCGGTCAAATCGACCCAGAAGATCACCAAGGCCAAGCAAATGGTCGCCGCGGCAAAGCTGCGCAAGGCGCAGGCTGCTGCCGAAGCTGCACGCCCCTATGCCGAGCGCCTGGCCGCAGTCATGGGATCGATCGCCACCAAGGTGAGCGGCGATTCCGCGCCCAAGCTTCTGCGCGGCACCGGGTCGGACCAGCGCCACCTGCTGGTGGTGGTGAACACCGACAAGGGCCTGTGCGGCGGCCTCAACTCGAACATCGTCAAGGAAGCCAAGGCGCAGGCCAGAAAGCTGATTGGTGAAGGCAAGGATGTAACCTTCTATCTCGTCGGCAAGAAGGGCCGTGCGCCTCTGAAACGCGAATTCGCTGACAAGATCGGCGAAGGCTTCGACACCAGCACGGTGCGCAACATCGGTTTCGAAGAGGCCGAAAAGATCGAAGCCGATCTCGTCGCCCGCTTTGAAAATGGCGAATTCGATATCGCGCACCTGATCTATCCGGTGTTCAAGTCCGCTCTGGCGCAGGATCCGGTGACGCAGCAGCTGCTCCCCGTGCCCACGCCCGAAACGGCCGAGGCTTCGGAAGCCGTTGTTGAATATGAGCCCGATGAGGAAGCGATCCTGACCGAGCTGCTGCCGCGTTACGTCAAGACGCAGATCTTCGGCGCGCTGCTCGAACGCGAAGCATCCGAACAAGGCGCCTCGATGACCGCCATGGACAATGCCACGCGCAATGCCGGCGAGCTGATCGACAAGCTGACCATCCAGTACAACCGCAGCCGCCAGGCCGCGATCACCACCGAACTTATCGAAATTATTGCGGGCGCAGAAGCGCTCTAAACCCGAGGGAACAAGCACAATGGCCACCGCCCCCGCCCTTAACCAGAGCCCCAACGGCAGCATTGCCCAGGTCATCGGCGCCGTCGTCGACGTCCAGTTCGAAGGCGAACTGCCGGCAATTCTCACCGCGCTGGAAACCAAGAACGGCGATAGCACGCTGGTTCTGGAAGTTGCCCAGCACCTGGGTGAAAACACCGTGCGCACCATCGCCATGGACAGCACTGACGGCCTTACCCGGGGCCAGGAAGTGGTAAACACCGGCGCGCAGATCTCCGTTCCGGTCGGCCCCAAGACGCTGGGCCGCATCATGAACGTGGTTGGCGAAGCGATTGACGAACGCGGCCCGATCGGTGCCGAACAGTCCGCTCCGATCCACGCCCCGGCTCCCGAATTCATCGACCAGTCGACCGAAGCCGACATTCTCGTCACCGGCATCAAGGTGATCGACCTGCTCGCCCCTTACGCAAAGGGCGGCAAGATCGGCCTGTTCGGCGGTGCCGGCGTGGGCAAGACCGTGCTGATCCAGGAACTGAT
>CAJXLD010000289.1 GCA_913055595.1 uncultured Altererythrobacter sp. | reverse complement strand
GGAGGTGTCTGGGCAGACGAAGATGATGCCATGCTCGGCACAGGCACGGCGATACTCGCCCTTTTCCATGACATTGGCATGGGTGCAGGTGAGGCCGGACAGATAGAACAACACGGGCAGCTTCACGCCTGCCTCGTGCTCGGGCACGAAGACGGCAAAGGTCATCTCGGTACCGGTCGCCTCGCTCTGGTGCGAGTAGACGCCCTGCGTACCGCCGAATGACCTGTTTTCGCTGACCGTTTCCAGACTCATCAGTAATGTGCCTCAACCCATCATGTGCAGGGCGCATAGCTTGTGCCCGGTGGGATCGCGCAGATAGGCGAGATAAAGCTTCATGCCTTCAAAGTCGCGCGGGCCGGGCGGGTCTTCGATTGCGGTACCACCCGCAGCGGCGCCGGCGGCGTGCCAGGCATCGCATTGCTCAGGGCTATCCATCACGAAGCCGATCGTATTGCCATTGGCGACCGTGGCGGGTTCGCCGTTAATTGGCTTGATGGCGATGAAGACGCCATCCTTATGGGCATAGGTCACGCGATTGCCTGCTTCGTCGACAACGCCTTCAGGTCCGCCAACGGCAGTGAAGACAGCGTCATAGAAGGCCTTGCTTGCGGCGAGGTCGTTCGTGCCGACCATATTGTGACTAAACATCGCTTCACTCTCCCATGTTGATTGTGAAGGCGCACAATTTGTTGCCCACCGGATCGCGCAAATAGGCTCCATACATGGGCCGTTCGCCATAGTCGCGGCGGCCTGGCTCACCTTCACAGGTTCCACCGTTGGCAAGGCCGGCGGCGTGCCATGCGTCCACTGCGGCGACATCGGCTGCCAGCAGACCGATCGTGCCACCATTGGCATGCGTTGCCGCCTCGCCATCGCGCGGCTTGCCCACGCCGAACATCCCGGTTTCGGGCGAGCCGTAAAAGGCGCCGTTATCGTGATGCTGGCCGGAAATGCCGAGCGCGGCGAAAGTGGCGTCGTAGAAAGGAACGGAAACGGCCTTGTCGTTGCAGCCGATCATGACATGGGTGAACATCATTGCAACGCTCCCTTATGCGTTTTCGTTAGGCGCGAAGGCGCAGACCTTGTTGCCATCGGGATCGCGCAAATAGGCGCCATACATCTGGCCGGGGGACTGCTCGCGAACGCCAGGTGCACCCTCATCGATGCCGCCATTGGCGAGGCCGGCGGCGTGCCAGGCATTCACCTCGTCATAAGTCTTGGCCTTGAGGCCCAGCGTCGCACCATTGGAAACGTTTGCCGGCTCGCCATTGGCAGGCTTGCACACGGCCACTGCACCATCGGCATTGGCATAGACCGTGCCATGGGGAAGCGGATGACCTTCACCATATCCCAGCGCGCTCATCGTAGCGTTGTAAAAGGCGCGCGATTTCTCGATGTCATTGGTGCCCAGAAAGACGTGGTTGATCATGGTGTCAGGGTTCCTCTCAAACTGTCACGCGTGCGGAAGCAATGCCGGTACACGTGACTCGGTTTATCACATAGCCGAAAACTTCGGGTTTGTGAAAGACGAAGTGTTAAAACTCTTGCATCCCTTCTCATTTTGAAGGGGTGAGCGACGGGAAACCGTCTTGCGCAGCCTCCGCGCCGTTCAAATCAGTATACGACGACCGATCGGATCGACTTGCCTTCGTGCATCAGGTCGAAGGCGGTGTTGATCTCCTCAAGACCCATTACATGGGTGATCATCGGGTCGATCTCGATCTTGCCGTTCATATACATGTCGACGATCTTGGGCACGTCGGTTCGGCCCTTCGCGCCGCCAAAAGCCGTGCCGCGCCAGTTGCGACCAGTCACCAGTTGGAAGGGACGCGTGGCGATTTCCTTGCCGGCCTCTGCCACGCCGATGATCACGCTGGTGCCCCAGCCACGGTGGCAGGCTTCGAGTGCAGTGCGCATGACGTCGGTATTGCCTGTGGCGTCGAAAGTGTAGTCCGCGCCGCCATCTGTCATCTCCACGACCTTCGCGACAATATCCTCGCGGCTCATGCCAGCCGTGTTGAGGAATTCGGTCATGCCGAACTTGCGGCCCCATTCCTCGCGATCAGGGTTGATATCGACGCCGATGATCTTGTTGGCTCCGGCCAGCCGCGCGCCCTGGATCACGTTAAGGCCGATTCCGCCGAGGCCAAAGACCACGACATTGTCGCCCACCTGCACCTTGGCGGTATTGGTCACCGCACCCACGCCTGTGGTCACGCCGCAGCCGATATAGCAGCTGGTCTTGAAAGGCGCGTCCTCGCGAATCTTCGCAACCGCAATCTCCGGCAGCACGGTGAAGTTCGAGAAGGTCGAGCAGCCCATATAGTGGAAGATCGTCTCGCCCTTGTAGGAGAAGCGGCTGGTGCCATCGGGCATCAGCCCCTGGCCCTGCGTCGCACGGATGGCGGTGCACAGGTTCGTCTTGCCACTAAGGCAGGATTTACACTGGCGGCATTCGGGCGTGTAGAGCGGGATTACGTGATCGTCCGGCTTCACCGAAGTCACGCCCGGGCCAACCTCGCGCACGATGCCCGCGCCTTCATGGCCCAGGATCGATGGGAAGATGCCTTCGCTATCAAACCCGTCCAACGTGTAGGCATCGGTGTGGCAAATGCCGGTGGCCATGATTTCCACCAGCACTTCGCCTTCCTTCGGCCCCTCAAGATCGACTTCGACGATCTCCAAAGGCTTCTTGGCTTCGAATGCTACGGCTGCACGGGTTTTCATCGCGTCGGACCTCTTGTGATCAAATAGTGTTTCAAATCATGTGGGACACGGAGCGCCGCCCATGACGGATGACGCCCCATGCCACAATTCAAGCAGCGGCCTTCTGTCGTTCGGCAGCCGCCGCTTCCATCTCTGCATCGCCATCGCGGATCGGCATGATGAAGAGCAGGATCG
>CAJXLD010000288.1 GCA_913055595.1 uncultured Altererythrobacter sp. | reverse complement strand
GTTTTCGCAAAGCGAAGAGCGGTGTCGGGGGCGGGCTTTCGATCACCAACGGAATATTGGCGACCTTGAAGCCACGATTGGCGAGATAGATGCTGGTCGGCGTTTTCGATGTGCGCGAAACACCGGCGAGGACGATATCCGCCTCTTCCCAGTTCTCCCAGCCGATCCCGTCATCATGGGCGATGGTGAACTGGATCGCATCGACACGGTTGAAGTATGCCTCGTCCATGACGTGCCGGGCACCTGGTCGTTCGTGTGCTTCCTGTCCCAGCCTATCCTCCAGCGCATGCGTGACGACATCGAGCGCCGCGACATGTGGCAGGCCCAATGCCCGGCACCGCTCCTCCAGCCGCGCACGCGTTTCCGGATTGGCAAGGGTGAAGAGGACGAGACCCGGATTGGCCTTGAACTCCTCGAAAATCCTGTCGAGATGCTGGCGCGAACGGACCATCGGCCAGAAATGGCGCGTCACGTCGGGATCGTCGAACTGGGCGAGCGCCGCCTTGGCGATCATCTCGAGCGTCTCGCCGGTCGAATCCGAAAGAAGGTGAAGGTGCAAACGGGCCATGTGGACAAAACCAAGCATAAACCACGGGAGGGAACGGCGGACAAGCACGGGATGCAATTCCACCCCCGCTACCGGCCGATTCAACCGGAAGCTTCTGGACAGGCCGCCTGCGTTTTCTACAGGCTGGGGATAATGGGGAGATGTTCCGCTTGACGACGCAATTGCTCAGATTCGCAATTGCAACACCCCCTGTTCATTGCGGGAGAAATCGGGCAAGGGCGCGCAATCCCCGAAATCCACAGGACCAACAGAGTCCATAATCCTATATAAATATATAAATATATATTGTTTGGACCCCTCGATGCCCGGACCTCTTCTCGACACATTGCGCGGTAAAGTGACCGAAAGGCGCCCGGTGTGGCTTATGCGCCAGGCTGGGCGGTACCTTCCTGAATATCGCGCTTTGCGGGCAGAGAAGGGTGGCTTCCTCAAGCTCGTCTATGACAGCGAGGCCGCGGCTGAGATCACGCTCCAGCCTATCCGTCGTTTCGGTTTCGACGGAGCAATCCTCTTTTCCGATATTCTGATCGTTCCGCATGCACTGGGGCAGGATTTGCAATTCCTGGCCGGCGAAGGTCCGCATCTTTCACCCAGACTGGTAGATGTGGCGCTGGAGACGCTTGAAGCCGCACCGCAGCACTTCGATCCTATCTATGAGACGGTGCGCCTATGCCGCCAGCAACTACCTGCCAATGTGACCATGCTTGGTTTTGCCGGCTCTCCCTGGACCGTGGCGACCTATATGGTGACTGGCGAGGGCAGCAAGGATCACCATGTGGCGCGCGCCATGGCCTATCGCGATCCGGCTGCATTCGGCGCGATTATCGATGCCATTGTCGAAAGCTCGATCACCTATCTTTCCGGCCAGATCGATGCGGGTGCCGAGGCCGTGCAACTCTTCGATAGCTGGGCTGGCAGCCTGTCTCCTCTGCAATTCGAACGCTGGGTGGTGGAGCCGACCACGCGGATTGTGGACGCAGTGCGCAAATTGCACCCCGATACGCCGATCATCGGCTTTCCCAAGGGCGCTGGCGGCAAATTGCCCTCCTATGTGCGTGAGACGGGGGTGAATGCTGTAGGAGTTGACGAGACGGTCGATCCGCGCTGGATTCACCGCGAATTGCCCGGCGATTTGCCGGTGCAGGGTAATCTCGACCCGTTGTTGCTGATTTCGGGTGGCGATGAACTCGACAAGGCAGCGCGTGAGCTGCTTGCGGCCTTCGAGGGGAGACCGCATGTTTTCAACCTTGGTCACGGGATAGACAAGACCACCCCCATCGCAAATGTTGAACGCCTGTTGCAAGTCGTCCGTGGGTAAAGGGGTGACTTGCGCCGTGCCAGTTCCTAAGTGTCAGATATGCTGGAAGTGCTATCCATGACTTATCTCTGGCTCAAGGCTGGTCACATCATCTTCGTGATCTTCTGGATGGCGGGCCTGTTCATGCTGCCGCGCTATTTCGTCTATCATCAGGAAGCGCCCGCAGGATCGGAGGAGGAAGCCCAATGGCTCGATCGCGAGCGCAAGCTTCTCAAGATTATCCTCATGCCTTCGATCATCGTGGTCTGGGTGCTTGGGCTGGCATTGGCCTATACGCTCAACCTGTGGGGTTCGGGCTGGTTCCACGCCAAATTGGGGCTGGTTCTGCTTTTGAGCGGCTATCACGGCTATCTGGCGGCCTATCACAAGAAGCTGGCCCGTGGAGAGCGTGCGCTGACCGGCAAGCAATTGCGACTGTTCAACGAAGTGCCGGGCGTTGTTGCGACATTGGTCGTAATTCTGGTGATAGTCCGGCCTTTCTGATCGGGCCAAATCGGATCTTGATCCACCAAAAGCGAATTGACGACTCCGCACGAAAAGCATAATTCGTTGACATCAACCGGCTAGAGGTCGC
This sequence comes from uncultured Altererythrobacter sp., assembly GCA_913055595.1. Taxonomy (GTDB): domain Bacteria; phylum Pseudomonadota; class Alphaproteobacteria; order Sphingomonadales; family Sphingomonadaceae; genus Alteraurantiacibacter. Next base: position 476 of record CAJXLD010000288.1, on the reverse strand, counting down.
CATCCGAGCGACCGGGTCCGCTTTCTCCAAGCCCAAAGGCCCGCCGGCTCCCCAACTTACTTGATGGAAATACCTGAAATGCATTTGAAAGAACTCAAGCAGCGGACGCCGGCAGAATTGGTTGCCATGGCGGAGGAATATGAGGTCGAAGGCGCGAGCACCATGCGCCGCCAGGACCTGATGTTCGCAATTCTCAAGGAAGTGGCCGAAGAAGGCGAGGAAATCCTCGGCATCGGCACGATCGAGGTATTGCAGGATGGTTTCGGCTTCTTGCGCTCGCCAGAGGCCAATTACCTTGCCGGTCCCGACGATATCTATGTCTCACCCAACCAGGTCCGCAAATTCGGCCTGCGCACGGGCGATACGGTTGAAGGCGAGATCCGTGCACCAAAGGATGGCGAACGCTATTTCGCACTCACCAAGCTGCTGAAGGTCAATTACGACGATCCCGAAGCTGTGCGCCATCGCACCAATTT
>CAJXLD010000287.1 GCA_913055595.1 uncultured Altererythrobacter sp. | reverse complement strand
CCGGCCGCCCGTGCCGCCCGCAGCATGTCACCGGTCGACAACTGCACCCAGCCGCGCGTTTCCACCAGGCGCTTGGATTGCGTGCCCTTGCCGCATCCCGGAGGTCCGAACAGAACCAGGTTCATCGGTTACGGCCCCGGAGGCGCTGCTTCTTGATCAGGCCTTCATACTGGTGCGCCAGCAGATGCGACTGGATCTGCGTCACCGTGTCCATCGCCACCGAGACCACGATGAGGATCGAGGTGCCACCAAGCGCGTAGGTCACGAGGCCCGCAGCACCGGCCGTGAGGAATTCCGGGATCAGCACCACGATCGCCAGGTAGAGCGCGCCGATCACCGTCAGGCGGGTCAGCACATAGTCGAGATATTCCGCCGTGCGCTTGCCCGGACGGATACCCGGCAGGAAGCCGCCATACTTGCGGAGGTTCTCGGCCACTTCTTCCGGGTTGAACACGATCGAGGTGTAGAAGAAGGAGAAGAACACGACCATCAGCCCGTAGAAGGCAATGAAGAGCGGCTGGCCACGGCCGAGCTGGGCCGCCACCATGCGCAGCCATTCCGGACCGGTATCTGCCCACATGTTGGCCACGGTGGTCGGCAACAGCAGGAGCGAGGTCGCGAAGATCGCCGGGATCACGCCCGCCGTATTGATTTTCAGCGGCAGGAAGGACGTGTCGCCGCCCACCATGCGCTGGCCCTGCTGGCGCTTGGGATACTGCACCAGCAAACGCCGCTGCGAGCGCTCGATGAACACCACGAAGACGAAGGTCGCGATCATCAGGGCGATAATGCCCAGCAGCGCGCCGCCCGAAATCTGGCCTTCACGGGTCTGTTCGAACAGGCCGTAGATCATGCCCGGGATCACGGTGATGATACCGGTGAAGATGATCAGCGAAATCCCGTTGCCGACGCCGCGCGAGGTGATCTGCTCACCCATCCACATCAGCAGCATGGTGCCACCGACGAAGGTCAGCGTCGTCGAGATCAGGAAGAATGGCCCCGGATCGAGCGCAATGGTTTGCCCGCTCGAGCCCGGCTGCATCATCGACACCGCGATGGCACCGCCCTGCACCGTTGCCAGCAGCACGGTCAGATACCGCGAATACTGGTTGATCTGCTTGCGGCCCTGTTCGCCACCTTCCTTCTTCATCTTCTCCAGCGACGGGACCGTAGCCGCCATCAGCTGCATGATGATCGAAGCGGAGATGTAGGGCATCACGTTCAGCGCGAAGATGGCCATCCGTTCAACGGCGCCACCGGCGAACATGTTGAAGATCGAGAGGATGCCGCCCGATTGCTGGTTGAACACCGATGCGTACTGCACCGGGTCGATACCCGGCACGGGGATATAGGTGCCCAGCCGGTAAGCCACGAGGATGGCCAGGGTAAAGAAGATCCGTTGCTGCAGCTCTTTTGCCTTCGCGAAAGACGCGAAGTTGATATTCGAAGCAAGCTGTTCAGCAGCGGAAGCCATGGCCTATCCTCGCGATTGGCTGATTACTCAGCCGCCTTGTCAGAGTCAGCGGTCTTCGGCGCAACAACCGTCACCTTGCCGCCGGCCTTTTCAACCGCGGCAATGGCCGCCTTCGTGGCACCCGCAACCGTGATCTCTACTTTGGCTTTCAGTTCGCCCTTCGCAAGGAGGCGGACACCATCTTTTGCACGGCGGATCAGGCCGGCGGCCATCAGGGCCTCGGCATCAACCGCCTTCTTGGCGTCCAGCTTCTTGTCGTCGATCGCCTTTTGCAGACGGCCGATATTCACTTCGGCAAAGGCCAGCCGGTTCGGCTTGTTGAAGCCGCGCTTCGGCAGGCGCATGTGAAGCGGCATCTGGCCGCCTTCAAAGCCCTTGATCGCCACGCCCGAGCGCGACTTCTGACCCTTGACACCCCGGCCACCGGTCTTGCCCTTGCCAGACCCGATACCGCGGCCCACACGGGTGCGGTTCTTGGTCGAACCGGCATTATCGCGCAATTCATTGAGACGCATGTCTAACTCTCCTTCGTCAGAGCCGCCCTCAGGCTACTCCTCGACGACTTCCACCATGTGCGAGACCTTGCGGATCATTCCGCGGACCGCCGGCGTATCTTCCAGTTCGCGCACCCGGCCGACCTTGTTCAGGCCGAGACCGACGAGCGTTTGTTGCTGATCCTTCGGACGGCGGATCGAGCTACCCGTCTGCCGTACCTTGAGGGTTTTCTTCGCAGCCATCTAACCGCCCCTATCCTTCCAGCGATTCCGGAGCCGAGGCGCCGTCATTCCGGCGGTTGACCAGGTCAGCCACCTTCATGCCGCGCTTGGCCGCAATCGAGCGCGGGCTCTTCTGATGCTTGAGGGCATCAAAGGTCGCGCGGATCATGTTGTACGGGTTCGAGGTGCCGGTGGACTTGGCCACGACATCCTGGACACCCAGGGTTTCGAGAACGGCACGCATCGGACCACCCGCGATCACGCCGGTCCCCGGAGGTGCAGCGCGGAGCACGACCTTGCCGGCGCCGTGACGGCCCGGAGAGTCATGGTGCAGCGTACGGCCTTCACGGAGCGGAATGCGCACCATGTTCTTCTTGGCTTCCTCGGTCGCCTTGCGGATCGCTTCGGGAACTTCGCGAGCCTTGCCCTGGCCGAAGCCGACACGGCCCTTCTGGTCGCCGGCAATCACGAGTGCGGCGAACTGGAAGTTCCGGCCGCCCTTCACCGTTTTTGCAACGCGGTTGATGTGGACCAGCTTGTCGACGATCTCGTCCTGCTGTTCCTCGTCCCGGTCCCGGCGCCGTCCGCGGCCGCGGTTTTCTTCATTACGTGCCATCAGCCGTTCCTTTAAAAGTTCAGACCACCTTCACGCGCCGCATCGGCCAGAGCCTTGATGCGACCGTGAAAGATGTAACCGCCGCGATCAAAGACCACGTCCTTGATACCGGCTTTCGATGCGCGTTCTGCCAGGCGCTT
>CAJXLD010000286.1 GCA_913055595.1 uncultured Altererythrobacter sp. | reverse complement strand
CGAGCACCTCAATGGCGCGCCCCTTCCCCGGGGTGGCGTCAGCCTGACCGCGCCGGAGCCAAGCCTATGGATCACGCTCTTGTGCGTGGGTGTTGGCGGCGCGTCGGCGGGCGGCATGGTGCTGCCTGCCTTGTGCGTCTACCTCTTCGCTCCGCGTTTGCTGTCAACGGCGATAGGGCTGGGCGTAATGGTCGCGCGCATCGGAGCCTTCGCAGGGCCACTCGTTGGGCAAGCAATTCTCGATGCCGAAGCCGGACCGCATACCTTCTTCTTTGCCGCTGCCGTTCCAGCGATCCTGTGCGCGCTGGTCGCACTGCTGATACCAAGAGCCTTGAAGATAAGGGCTCGCGAAGATCAGAGCGCGGTCACGCCTACCACTGCGTGACGCCCGCTCCGCGTAGCGCATCGGCCAGGGCTTTAACGGCATCCTCTCCCAGCGCCCGCTTGGGGATGGGATTATAGAAGCCCTCGGTCTGGTGGATCAGCAACAGGTCAGGCATGTCGGTAAACGCATGCAGTTCGGCCAGCGGGAAAGAGACTTTGCCGCGCGTGCCTTCGAAAGTGATCGTCTCGGCATCGAAAAAGAACCTGTGCTCGTCGCGCAAGGCAGCACTTTGGCGGTATTGCCGACGCGCCATGCGCGGGGCAATGCCCTTGATCGCCAACCAGATCGCCAGGGGCACTGCAGCGATGGCAGCGAGCGATCCGATATTGATCATGCCGTCAAGCAAGTCGAAAAATATCAGCAGCGCGGCAATCACAGCGATGGCGATGAGCAGCCAACGGGACGGCGGAAGCAAGATCCGCTTGCGCATGAAGGCCACTGCGGCCCGCGCCACTTCATCCTCATCCAGACGGAATGCGAAGGGTCCGTGAATTTCCATGTGGCTCAGGGCCTGAAGTCCAGAGAGCCGACCCGCTCCTTGAAACGCCAGCCGTCGGGCGTGAGCACGCATAGATCGGTAAAGGTGCCCACCAGCGGGCTCTTGGGATCCTGCACCGGCAGGCCGCCATCGTCGGGCGTATCCCCCATATAGAGCACGATCACACTCTTCGCCCGCGCTGTGGCGGGGCCTTCCACATCGACCAATATATTGGCGATCGTATGGCGCTGCGCACGCGCCGGGCGGGCCAGGAATCCATCTAGGATCGCCTGCCGCCCGACAATAGCATCCCCTCCGCTGGGCCGGCGAAATACGGCATCCTCGGTGTAGAGCGAGGCGCATTTTTCCCAGTCCTGCGCATCATTGGCCCAGGTATATTCGTGGATCAGTCGCGCAACATCGGCTTCGATTGCACGGCGATCGTCTGCATGCATGGGCTCAGTCCTCTTCGGGCCGTGTGGCCTCAAGGAAGGCAGACCTGCCCTCCTCATCCGTGGCTTCCAGCTTGTCGATCAGGCGATGGACGACGGTATCGAGCTGCGCGAGTTCTTGATCGTCCAGTTCCGAGAATATGTAATCGGCCACCTTCTCGCTTTGCGGGCGCATCAAATCGTAGAGCCGCTGGCCTTCTTCGGTCAGCGTTAGCCACTTGCGGCGGCGATTGGCGCTGTCCCGTTCGACATGGACGCGACCGTCGCGCTGCAAGGTAGCGACAGCGCGGCTAACGCTCATGACATTCACGCCGGTGAGGTCCGCAACTTCATGGCTAGCGGTGCGTCCCAATGTCCCGATCGACATCAGCAGGCGGAATTCGTTGAGCGAGATGCGGTAGCGATCCGACAGATGGGTGCTGAAAGGAGCCATCAGGCGGTTCTGCAACTTCAGCAGGTCGTGCAGCAGCGCACCTTTGAACGTCATGCCGCCAGCCAGCCTCTGGTCTGTCTTCTGAGCCGCATTGTTCTGCACTTTCATCCCCCTCAGCCTGCAAAGCCTGTTTGCGACAACCGTAACACCTGTTAGCGTTATGTCGAGGAATCAGAACCACGCTTCACCAGATTTGAGAGGATTACGGGCATGTCAGCCTTTCCGCAGACGATTCACTTTATCGGCACCAACACTCCGCGCCGGGTCGAGATGTCGGTCCGCAATCTCGAGGTCGAGGGCGAAATCCCCGCCGAGATCAACGGCGCCTTCTTCCGTGCTGTGCCGGATAATGCCCACGCGCCCATGTTCGATGATGATATCGCGCTCAATCACGATGGCATGATCGGCCGCTTCAGTATCGAGAATGGCGCTGTCGATTTCGACCTCAAATATGTCGAGACCGAGCGTTACCTTGCCGAAAAGGAAGCGCGCCGTGCGCTGTTCGGCAAATATCGCAATCCCTATACCGACGATCCCAGCGTTGCGGGGATGGATCGCACCGTCGCCAACACCACACCGGTCTGGCACGCTGGCCGCCTGTTCATGACCAAGGAAGACGGGCGCGGTTACGAGATCAATCCGCACACGCTGGAAACGGTGGGCAAGTGGGATTACGAGGGCAAGCTGCGCAGCCAGACCTTCACCGCCCATCCACGCATCGATGCCGAAACGGGCGAACTGTTCTTCTTCGGCTACGAAGCAGGCGGGCTGTGCGATCCCAATGTTGCCTATTGCATCGCCGACAAGGACGGCAATCTGGTGAAGGAACAATGGTTCGAGCAGCCCTATCTCTCAACCATCCATGATTTCGTGATCACCGAGAAATATGCGATCTGGCCTATCTTCCCGACCCTGGCCGATCATGACCGGATCAAGGCGGGCGGCGCGCATTGGGCGCATCATCAGGACCTGCCCAGCTATATCGGCATAATGCCGCGTTATGGCGATGTGTCCGAAATGAAGTGGATCAAGGGGCCGATCGGCGTCTCCTGCTTCCACGAGGTCAACGCCTATGACGATGGGGACGAGGTCCACATCGACCTGTGCCTGACCAATACCAACGCCTTCCAGTTCATGCGCGAGGCAGGGGGAGTGGACATTGCGCAGCAGGATATCCAGGGTGCACTCACCCGCTGGAC
>CAJXLD010000285.1 GCA_913055595.1 uncultured Altererythrobacter sp. | reverse complement strand
ATGTGGATGCTGATGCGCGGCGCGCTGGCCCCCAAGGTCAACGAACTGCACCGCAGCTTCTTCCTGCCTTCGATGACTTCGATCGCGAGCATGGTGTTCGAGGATGCCGAGCCCGATCCTTCTCCCGAGACCAAGGAAGAATATTCCAAGCGCATCTATTGGGATGTCGAGCCCGCGCTGGGGCTGGAGGGTACCTATCCCTTCACCATTACCCGCAGCGCCAAGGCGTGGCGGATCAACAACTTCCTCCACTCGATCGTCGAACCGGAATTCCGCGAGCGGTTCAAGAGCGACTTCGAAGCGCTGGCCGACGAATATGCGCTGAGCGAGGAAGAGAAGACCATGATCCGCGATCTCGATTGGATCGGCATGATCCATTACGGGGTGATCTTCTTCAACCTCGAGAAACTCGCCCCGGTCGTGGGCCTGGGCAATATCGACGTCTATGCCGCGATGAAGGGCATGAGCGTTCCCGACTTTCAGAAGACCCGCAACGCCGCGATCAACTATTCGGTCGAAGCCGAACCGGCCGATTGAGCTATTCGCTGGGTCGCAGCAGGAAGGGCCGCGGGCTTAGTGCTCGCGGCCCTTTGGTGTGTATCAGAAAGGCGGCGCGCCGTTATAGGCCCAAAGCGCAATGCCACCTGCGATCAGGGCGCATATGACTGCGCGCGCGGCTGGTACTGGAGCCATCTCTCCGCTTTCCGGTGCTGCAGCACGCTTGCCCGTTACCATTGCCGAGACCAGCTTCTCTTTCAGCGCAAAGCGGTAGAAGGCGATGGCCACAAGATGGAGCGCGACCAGCGCGAGAATGATGTCGAAGCCGAGCTCGTGCCAGTCGGTCAGGTCTCCTGCGCGCATGGCGCCCACCTTGTCGTTCAGAGGGCCGGTCGCCCCGTCATAGGGATCGCCCGCGAACAAGCCGCTGGTGGTCTGCGCCAGCAACAGCGTCAGCAATATCACCGCACTCCAGCCGCCCGCGGGGTTGTGGCCGAGGACTGATGCGGTCTTGGAACGGAGCCTGCGCAGATAATTCGCCACTGTGACCGGTCCCTTGAGGAAGCGGCCAAACCGCGCAGTGGAACTGCCCACGAAGCCCCACAATATGCGGAACAGCACCAGCGCTAGCAGGAGTGTGCCTGCCCGCATGTGCCAGCGCATTTCGGTATTTTCTGCCGTCCACCACAAGATGGGGAGCAAGACCACAAAACCCCAGTGGCAGATACGCACAGGCAGGTCCCACACTTTTGCCGGTGTGAGACCTGCCTCGTTCGTTTGTGTCACAGTCGCTGAGCCCTATTCCTGGGGCTTGCGATAAGTGTCGTGGCAGTTCTTGCACGCGCCGCCGAGGTTGCCTGCAGCTTCCTGGAACGTGGCCATGTCCTCCGTCCCGGCTGCTTCCACCAGGCCGACGGTCGCCCCGAGCAGGCGGTCATGCGCGGCGGAGAAACCTTCGGGGTCCTCCCAGATGATGGCCAGCGCTTCTGTATCGGCGCCGGAGTCCATGCTCGTGCCTTCAGGGAAGTGGTTGATGAATTCTGCAGCATTGGCAGCGATCGTTTCAGAGTTTGCCTGGACCACTGCCCAATCGGTTTCGCCTTCCATCTGTCCACGAATGGCCATGAACGCATCACCCATGCCTTCGAGCAGCCCCTGTCGCGTCGCGATAGGATCAGCCTCGGCGCTCTCCGCTCCGGTTGCGGCTTCCTCTGCCGGTTCGGCACTTTCACCGCAGGCGGCCAGGGCCATGACCAGGCCACATGCACTCGCGACCGACAAAAACTGCTTTTTCATATTGGACGTCCTCCCGAAATCTACGGGCCTGATCGGCCCGCCCCAAATATTCCAAATTTTGACGGCGCGAACCTAATGTCTCGTTGGCCCCTGTCAAACGACAAGATTGTTACTCCAGGCCCAGGAGTCGCGCGGGGTTGTATTTGAAGATCATGCCCAGCTCATTCTCGGTAAGGCCCCCTCCAAATGTGTAAGAAATATTTGACAGTCAAAAATCTTTGACTATGTAAGAGATATCAGACACCACGTTGTGGAGACTTGAAATGTCATTCCGAGAGAAATCCGCCTGGGGCATGGGCGCCCTCATGCTGGTCACTGGTCTGCTCTGGGTCCTGCATATGGATTGGGCGGTTAATGACGATCACGTGCATATTTGGGAAATCGCGCATTTCTTTATTGCGGTCATTATCCTTTCCATCATCATCCAGGGTGTGCTGGCGGTCACCAATCGCGGCGAGGCGCGCAAGCCGGCCGATGAGCGCGAGCGTGTGGCGATCTGGCGTGCAGGCCATTGGTCTGGAAGCGTCCTCGGTGTGGGTGTTATCCTGTCCACACTCGTCTACGGCCTGCATGGCGGCGGGGTGAGCAATCTGTTCAACGGCGTGGTCGCTTCGCTGATCGTGGCCCAGTTTGCACAATACGCCTTCCAGATCTTCTTCCTGCGGCGGGGAGTGTGAGCCATGGGCAAGGCACCCCCTATAACCAACCGCGTGAAGGAATTGCGCGAGGAGCATGATGGCATGAGCCAGCAGGCTCTGGCCGATACCATCGGCGTGACCCGCCAGACGGTGATCGCCATCGAACAGGGCAAATATTCGCCCAGCCTCGAAAGCGCGTTTCGCATTTCCCGCGTCTTCGGCGTGGGTGTCGAGGATGTGTTTGGCTGGGAAGGTTAGAGAATGGCCGGGCGCCCGCATCCGGGCGCCCAGTCCGGATCTGCCAGCGTGAAACCCGCAAAGTCGAAACCCGGCGCGACAACGCAGGATACGAGCACATAGCCATGCTTGCCTCCAGTGGCAGGCATGGCGCCCTGCCATTCACCGGGAGGAATGACGTGCTGCAATTGCTGATCTGACAAGATGTCCGGCCCCAAAGTCACGCTACTGACCGGGCCAACCTCACCGGGAGCAAGCCACAGCTCCAACGGATCGCCCGCGTGCCACAGCCAGATC
>CAJXLD010000284.1 GCA_913055595.1 uncultured Altererythrobacter sp. | reverse complement strand
CGGCATGAGGATCGAGGTCGCGCTCGTTGACACGGTGCCGGTCGGTGTCGATACTCCCGCCGACCTTGAGCGGGCACGCAAGATACTGGCCGGTTAAAGCGGCGTTTTCCGCCAAGTGAGCACTGCGCGGCGACCGCGGCGCCTCCTGCGAAAAGGGACGAGAAAAATGGCCGAACCCGGCGAGAACAGGATTGCCTTCCAGGGCGAGAAGGGCGCTCACAGCCATGCCGCTTGCCTGAATTCGCGCCCGGACATGGAGCCTTACGCCTGTTCCACGTTCGAGGACGCTCTCGCAGCGGTGAAAAACAGCGAGGCAACCTACGCCATGATCCCGATCGAGAACTCGGTGGCCGGCAGGGTGGCCGACATTCACCACCTGCTGCCCGATTCCGATCTCTACATCGTCGGCGAGCATTTCGAACGCATCCATCACCAGCTGCTGGTCCTGCCGGGCACGAAGATCGACGATCTTGCGTCGGTGCTCAGCCATACCCATGCGCTCGGCCAATGCCGGAAGATCATCAGAGAACTGGGCCTCAAGCCCGTGATCGAGGCTGATACGGCCGGTTCCGCGAGGATCGTCCAGGAAGAGGGAAACAGGTCGCAGGCGGCAATCGCCTCGAAGCTCGCAGCCGAGATTCACGGCCTCGAAATCCTGCGCGCCGACATCGAGGATGCCCAGCACAACACCACCCGATTCGTTGTCCTGGCATCCGAGCCCGACGATGCGGAGCCGGATAACGGACCCGTCGTCACGACTTTCATTTTTCGCGTGCGCAACGTTCCGGCGGCGCTTTACAAGGCGCTCGGCGGTTTCGCGACCAACGGGGTGAACATGACGAAACTGGAGTCCTACCAGCTCGAGGGCACCTTCAACGCCACCATGTTTCATGCCGATATCGAGGGGCATCCAAGCGATCGCAACGTCAGGCTGGCGCTCGAGGAGCTCTCGTTCTTTTCATCCGAGGTCAAGGTGCTCGGCACCTACCCGGCAAGCCCGTTCCGGGAAGAGCTGGCCGCGCTTGGCGATCCCCCCGCGGGCTAACTGCTTTTTCGTGCCCACACGGGCTTAGTATTTCATTTACCGATATTTTCTAGCATTGCGTGTATTAATACAGGATGAGCACGCATGCCGAGTGAATTGAGAATCCTGCGCTTCAGGCTCGACGAAGTGACCAACGCCGTCAGGAATGTGGCGCCGCGCATGGATATGAGCGTGCCTGAGCAGGCCGTAACAGGAGTCCATGCCGCGCCGGACGGGACGCCGAAGGTGATGTTGAGATACGAGGAACCGGGCAAAGCGGTGGTGATGACCAATGCGCAACTGGCGGCCTGCCTGATTGCCTATTGCGATCAGTTCCTGGACATGCCGCTCTGCCGAGAAGCGAAGAAGGCCATTGAAGTGGCCCGGGGCAACGTGGATTTGCGGATATCGCACGCGGACGCGGTTCGCGCCCAGACAGAAATGCGGACGCAAAAGTCCGAAACCGTATACCTTCAGTCCTGATGGTCGGCGAAGCTCTTGATGAGGGCATGGGCGATGGAATGGGGGCCCGGCACGGTGATCTGCTCGGGGTGTTCCCCGTCCAGCATCTGGTGAACCTCTTCGCGGGTGAACCAGCGCGCGTCGTATAGTTCTTCTTCTTCCAGTTCGACATCGGTGGTGAGCGCCTGCGCCCAGCAGCCGACCATCACAAGGTGAGGGAACGGCCATGGCTGCGACGCCATGTATTTGACCTCGCCGATCACGATACCCGTCTCTTCGCGCATTTCGCGGCGTACGCAGGCCTCGAAGTCCTCCCCCGGTTCCACGAAACCGGCGAGGGTGGAATAGAATTTATGGGCGTAGCGCTTGTGGTGGCCGAGCAGGCAGCGCTCGCCGTCAGTAATGAGAACGATCACCGCGGGGTCGGTGCGCGGGTAGAACTCCTGCCCGCAGGACCAGCAGCTTCGCCGCCAGCCGGCGTCGCGGACGCGCGTATGGCTGCCGCAGCGCCCGCAGCAGCGGGTCGCGGCATGCCAGGCGGACAGCGCGCGGCCCATGCCGGCGAGCGAGAGGTCTTCGGGCGGCAGGGCGCCCTGCATGGCGAGCGTGCGCAGGTCGACCAGGGGCTTGAGCGCCTCGATGCCGCCGGGAACAGCGATGGACTGCGATGGGTCGAGGGACAGCGCGAATATGGCGGCTCCCGTTGCATCGCAGCCGAGCAGGTAGGCATCGGACGGGTTGGCGCCAATTTTTTCGATATCGGCGGTGCCCAGCCAGCGCAGTCGGGTCCCGGTCCGGTCTTCGCTTGAGTCGATGGCGAGAGACAGGTCGGAAAATAGCAGGAAGCGGCTCGAAGGGTCGGCGATGCGCTGCGCCAGCCACTCCCTGTCCGTGCGCTTCTCGGCCATGCGGTCGAGCTGTTGCTCGCTGCCGATGCGGGGCACGGGAAAGTCTTTTCGGTCTGGCGCTTCCATGATGAAGGGAGGTCTTACGATTGTGGTGCGGGGGCCATAGGATACCACGAGGCCGCCCGGCACAAGGGTGGTTTTCGGATCGTTGTCCCCAAGGCAAGGCGGGGGGTTGCCACCTGTGCCCCAACGTCTGATATAACCGTCCCCGGGAGGTTGGCGGCAGACGTGCTTCTCGCCAACCGGGTCAGATCCGGAAGGAAGCAGCCCTAACGAGTTCGGCGCGGGTTGCATGTCCAGCCTCCCACCCATTGATGCAAGTACGGTCCGCTGCATTAGGCTACGGCCGCCAGACCTATACGTGACGCGATGGCCAAGCCGAAATCCACCGACAAGAAACAGGATGATGCCGGAAAGGGCGAGCTTTACGCCGTCCTCGCCCGCAAGTACCGCCCAAGCACTTTCGCGGAACTGATCGGCCAGGACGCCATGGTGCGCACCCTGACCAACGCCTTCCAGTCGGGGCGGATCGCCCAAGCCTACATGCTGACTGGCGTGCGCGGGGTGGGCAAGACCAC
>CAJXLD010000283.1 GCA_913055595.1 uncultured Altererythrobacter sp. | reverse complement strand
GGCCAGACGATTGTGGCAGCAGACATGAGAAGGAGGCGGGCGCGGGGGGACATCGAAACCTCACTCAAACAAAATGTAATGGTATAACATGCGTTGATATAGAGGGATGAAGCTGAATGCCAAGTGTTCGCCAGTCTCCGATTGTCGCAGCGAAGGAACGGCTGGTCAGCCAGCTGCTCTTTCCAGCCGCGCTTTCGCCTCATCAACCCCGATCAAGGGCAGCAGGCTCGCCATGTCGGGGCCGTGATCGCGCCCGGTGAGCGCCTGGCGCAGCGGCAGGAACAGAGCCTTGCCCTTGCGGCCCGTTGCTTCCTTGAGCGCGGAAGTCAGCGCCTTCCAGTCATCGCCGCACGTCGAAAGCAGCTCCGCCGCCTGGCGTAGATTAGCCTGGTCCTCTGCCTCCATCGCAGGCGCTTGGACGGGTCCCGTGACGATCGACCACCAATCCGCGACATCGTCCAGCACTTCCACATTGGGGCGGATCGCCAGCCATGCCGCCTCATCCATTCCGGAAGGGAGCCGATTAGCCACCGCATCGAATGGCAGGCCGTGCACGATGGCGGTGTTTACGCGCGCAAGCTCCTCATCATCAAAACGTGCGGGTGCCCGGCCGAATGTCGCAAGGTCGAAGCTCTCCACCAGCACCGAAGCATCGGCAATCGGCTCGACCGGCTGCGACGTCCCCAACCTTGCCAGCAGCGCAACAATCGCCGCAGGCTCGATCCCGCGCTCGCGAAATGCATCGCATCCAAGCGAACCTAGGCGCTTGGAAAGCTTGCCCTCACGCCCCACCAGGAGCGCCTCATGTGCAAAGCGCGGATGCTGCGCTCCAAGTGCGGTAAACATTTGAATTTGAACAGCTGTGTTGGAGACGTGATCCTCGCCGCGCAACACGTCTGTCACGCCCATATCCACATCGTCTACCGCGCTTGGCAACATATAGAGCCACGATCCGTCGGCGCGCCGGACAACCGGATCGGAAAGCTGGGCGGGATCGAATTTCTGTACGCCACGAATGCCGTCATCCCAACTGATGGCTTCTTCATGGTCGAGCTTGAAACGCCAGTGCGGCGCGATTCCCTCGCCCTCCTTGGCCTTGCGTTCGGCGTCGGTCAGCGACAGGGCGGCGCGATCATAAATTGGCGGCAGGCCGCGCCCAAGCTGGATCTTGCGCTTGAGGTCCAACTCCTGCGCTGTCTCGTAACAGGGATAAACGCGTCCTTCGGCCTTCAGCTTCTCAAACGCAGCATCATACAGCGCCAGCCGTTCCGACTGGCGCTCCTCGCCATCGGGGATGAGGCCCAGCCAATCGAGATCGGCCCGAATCGCCTCGACATATTCCTCACGGCTGCGTTCGGCATCGGTATCGTCGATGCGCAGCAGGAAGCGGCCGCCCGCCTGCTCCTTAGCTTTTTTGGCCAGCAGCCAGTTATGCAGCGCCGTGCGGATATTGCCGACATGGAGGCGGCCCGTCGGTGACGGGGCAAAACGGGTGATCACGGTCATGAGCTCTCTCTAATGGCGGCCCCGACAAAAGAAAGCCCCGCCGAAGCGCAAACTCCGACGGGGCGATTCTTTCAGCAACGAGACTGCGAGGAGACTATTCCTCGCCCTCGGCTTCGGGCGTTTCGGCCGGAGCCTCGCCGCCGCCCATGGCTGCCTTCATGGCATCCTCGCTCGGCGTCTCATCGGGGACCATTTCTTCCTCAGCGGGAGCAAGCGCTTCCTGCATCTTCTTGTACTGCGCGCGCAGGGCAGCATCGCGACTGGAGGCGGTGACGCGGATGCGGTTCATGCCCGCGCCGGTACCGGCGGGGATGAGGCGGCCCACGATCACATTTTCCTTCAGGCCGATCAGCGTGTCCTTCTTCCCTTCGACCGCCGCCTGCGTCAGCACGCGGGTGGTTTCCTGGAAAGATGCGGCGGAAATGAAGCTGCGCGTCTGCAGGCTGGCCTTGGTGATGCCCAACAGGATCGGCGTGCCGGTGGCCGGCTTCTTGCCGCGGCCCAGCTTGGCATTGGCCTCGTTCATTTCCTCCAGGTCGACCTGTTCGCCCGGCAGCAGCGTGGTGTCGCCACCGAAAGTGATCTCGACCTTTTGCAGCATCTGGCGAACGATCACCTCGATGTGCTTGTCGTTGATCTTCACACCCTGCAGTCGATAGACCTCCTGGATCTCGTTCACGAGATATTCGGCCAGCGCTTCCACGCCGAGCACGTCGAGGATGTCATGCGGGTTGGGCGAGCCGGATATGAGCGTATCGCCCTTCTTCACAAAGTCGCCTTCCTGCACGTCGATCACCTTGGTCTTGGGGATCAGGTACTCGACGGGATCGCCCTCTTCCGGAACGATGGCGATCTTGCGCTTCGCCTTGTAGTCGCGAACGAATTCGATGCGGCCGGAGATCTTGGCGATCACCGCATTGTCCTTCGGGATGCGCGCTTCGAACAGCTCGGCAACACGCGGCAGGCCGCCGGTGATGTCGCGCGTCTTGGCCGCTTCGCGAGAAGCACGGGCCAGAATGTCGCCGGCGGCGACTTCCTGACCGTCCTCGACCGACAAGGTCGTGCCCGGAGCGAGCATGTAACGTGCTGCCTCCGTCTCGTCCTTGCTGTCACCCAGCAGGGTCAGGCGCGGACGCAGGTCTTCCTTCTTGGAGCGACCCGTGGCGCGATATTCGGTGACCACGCGCTGGGCGATGCCGGTGGCTTCGTCCACACGTTCTTCCAGCGTCTTGCCTTCGACAAGATCCTGGTACTTCACCACGCCGGCGGTTTCGGTGATGATCGGCAGGGTGAACGGGTCCCACTCTGCCAGACGATCGCCTTCCTTCACCTTGGCGCCGTCCTTGAACATCAGCACGGTGCCATAGGGCACGCGGTGGATGGCGCGTTCGCGACCTTCCTTGTCGACCACCACCATCTCGCCATTGCGGGCGAGCGAGAGAATGCGCTTCTTCTTGTCGACGATGGTCGGCATGTCGCGA
>CAJXLD010000282.1 GCA_913055595.1 uncultured Altererythrobacter sp. | reverse complement strand
GCCGTCGCCATCGAGGATCATGGCTTCATTCCGTCCCAGCTCGCCAACGGCAGGCCATTCAGGCAGATCTTCGCCATTGGGATTGCCAGTGGCGGCGAAGTTCACCCAATATTGCGAAACCTGGTCGGCAAAGGCTTCTTCCTCCTCATTGCCGCACATCTGTTCCACCGAAGAACCGCCGGGGAAGGTCCGCGGGGCGCAGAGATTGTCGAAGACATAGGGAATCTCGCCCGTATGGGCAGCGCCCAGATTGCCGCGACCTTCGTCATAGGGCGGATCGTGGCGGAACCAGTAGTGATAGGCGTTCTGGCCAATTTCGGCCTGATATTCGGCGAACTGGCGGTGCAGCCAGCTCATGTTGTCACCAAAGGGTTGGGTTGCGGCTGCGGCAGCTTCTTCGTCAGAACTTACGGGGTAGGCAGCCCGGCCCAGCTCGACCAGATCGCCCCAACGAAATCCTTCGCCCTGCTGCCAGCTGGCAAGCGTTGCGGGTGGGCCAAATGCTCCGGTAAAGGAGCCTTCATCCTCGTTTGAACCGGTCAGTACATCGACCTTGAGCTGGCGCCCTTCGGCAAAGGCCACAGACAGGTCCTCGGGAATGATATAGCCATCGATGATCATGCCCTGTCCGGGAATATTCGCGTGAATCTCCTCTGCCGGGATGGCGCGCAATTCGGCCAGGCTGGTCGTTCCAAAATTCTGTTCGGCCGCGCCCAAGGTGCGTTGCTGGGCGGCTTCTCGTGACGTCATCTGCGCGATGCTCAGGCCCATCCAGTTGCCCGACTGGGCGATCACACGGTGCACTAGACCGTCAGCCGGCGGCGCACCTGCAAGCCCGCCGTTCATGGCCGCACCGGCGCTTTCGCCGAATATGGTCACGCGGCTGGGATCACCACCGAAGGCGGCGATATTGTCCTGGATCCACTGCAATGCGGCGATCGAATCCCCCAGCGCCTGGTTGCCCGATGCGCCGTGCTCGGATGCCTCGGTAAGCTCGGGGTGCGCAAAGAAACCGAGCGAGCCCACACGGTAGTTGAAGGTGACCATGACCACACCCTTGGCGGCGAGATGGTCGCCCTGGCTGAAGGGAGCGGAGCCGCCACCTTCATTATAGGCGCCACCATAGAGCCACACCATGACGGGCAGGTTCTCCTCTGCGGTTTCCGCAGGAGTCCAGACGTTGAGGTACAGGCAGTCCTCCGAAATGCCGGGGCTGTCGGGCATGTCGGTTGCCGAATTGACCGGGAAACGATCAGGTGCCGGGTTCTGTACGCAGCTGTCGCCCCAGCTGTCAGCGACACGAACACCATCCCAGCTTGCTGCGGGCTGAGGCTGCTCCCAGCGCAATTCGCCCACGGGCGGAGCAGCAAAGGGGATGCCTTTGAAAACGGTGACGCCCTCTACAGCGCCAGGCACACCGGTGACGAGGCCCTGCGCAGTCTCAACGGGATCGTCCGCAATAGAATTTGCGGCGCAAGCGGAAGTTGCAGCCATCGCAATTGCGGCAGCAGTCGTGCGGAAAAGCATGGTTTTGGTCACGTATATCAATCCTGATTAGAGGCCGCGCTCAGCACGCGACGAGGTGATGTATCCGCGGATCTGCACGTTCCCCTCGTGGCAAGCATATTCGAAGAGCTCGTACTCCTCATTGCGCTGCCATTCGAGCCGTGCGGTCCATGGTCCGGTGAAGATAACGGGATCGTTGTAGGTCACCTCATAGGTGATTGTGTCCGGCCCCGTCATGGTGAAGCGTTCGACCATATGCGCCTGGTCGCTTTGCGGCGTGTTATTGCCCGGAGGCGAGCCCCAGGTGCCAACATTGGTGGGTGCACCCAGTCCGTTGAAATTGGTGGTTTCGACGACCAGCGTATTGCCATCTTCCCAATGCCCGCGGCTCTGGCCGGTCCAGAAGCTGTTGCCGGCTCGAGGAGAATAGTCCTCGTCCAGCGGGATTATGCGCACTTCGTGCACCATCTCCAACTGGATGGCGACCATGCCGGGCGCCTGGAAAATGCGGATTCCATTATTGTAATTGAACGGGAACATGCTGGCTGGCAGGCCGCGCGTGATGCAGCGGTCCCACGTGTCGAAATCCAGCGGTGTGTCATAGGTCTGGCCGGGGATGTAGGAACTGCGCTTTGTCGCGGCGCGGCGTTCGCCTTCCTGGGTCAGGGCAGGAAGGCGCCCGTTGGGTGGGTCGATCAGCAGGCTGGTACGGCGGTTGGCATCGCCGGGCTCGACCCAATGCCCCATGCCAATGGTCTCATCCTCGATTTCGCCCGCATAGGCCTCTCCACGCGCAGCCAGCATGGCGGCACGCTCGGCAAATTCTTCCTCGGTCAGGAAATAGCGATTGCCCTGCTCTTCAGGGCGCTGGAGCGTGGAGAAATTCAGGTGGTCTATCGGCCATGTACCACGCAGGTCGGGATCGCCCCAAGCGGTCTTGGATGGCTGGTAATCGCGCGGCACATCGGGAATTGCAGTGAGGTCAGGCGGCCTGATCTCTGCGGTCTGGCAGGCAGACAAGAGGAGGGCGCAGCCCGCAAGGCCCGCCAGCTTGACTGGGGACCAGACGGATTGCGCCCTTCCTCGGTAGATCACTTACTGGGTCGCAGCAGCTTCGGCCGCGGCAGCTTCTGCAGCTTCGGCTGCCAGACCGGCAGATGCAGCTGTGATGTAGTTGCGGACCTGCACATTGCCTTCGTGGCAGGCGTATTCGAAGAATTCATATTCGTCGTTACGCGTCCAGTCGAGACGTGCGGTCCAGTCGTCGGTGAAGACCTTAGGATCGGAATAGGTGATCTCGTAGACGATCGAATCCGGGCCGGTCATGGTCAGGCGTTCGACAACTTTGGCTTCCTCGCTGGTGGGAATGGTGTTGAAGGGCGGCACGCCCATGGTCGCCATGTTGAGCGGCGAGGGGCCGCGCTCGGATACCACGGTAGTGGCGCTGTCACCCGTCTTGATGTTGGTGGTTTCGACAACCAGCGTGTTGCCATCCCAATAACCC
>CAJXLD010000281.1 GCA_913055595.1 uncultured Altererythrobacter sp. | reverse complement strand
GATGCTGGTTGGCGGGTCATTGCAACGGATTGTCGATCCGCACCAGCCGCGAAATCGCATGCCTTTGTCGAAGCTGACCTGGAAACGATTGCAACCGACGATAAAGAACTGAACTCATTCGCCGACGCCGTGCGCGAGGCGCTGGATGGCTCACAATTGTGTGCGCTTGTGAATAACGCCGCCGTGCAGATCCTCGGAAGTGTTCCAAGCCTCACGGCAACAGACTGGGAACGCACGCTTCGCATCAATGTCATGGCGCCTTATAGGCTGGCACAAGCTCTTCTGCCGGAACTGCGCGGAGCCGATGGGGCCATCATCAATATCGGCAGCGTTCACGCTCAAGCGACCAAGCCGGAGTTTGTAGCTTACGCCACCAGCAAATCAGCGATTCACGGGATGACGCGCGCCATGGCGGTGGACCTAGGCCCACGCCCACGCGTCTTGTGCGTTGCGCCTGCAGCTGTCGGCACGCAGATGTTGAAAGACGGATTTTCTGACCGGCCGGAAGCGATGGCGGAACTCGCAGCCGCCCATCCGGCAGGACGGATCGCGACCCCTTCGGAGATCGCCCGATCAATTGTCAGCCTGTCGCAAGAGCCTTTCCTGTTTTCCACGGGGACAACCGTGTGGCTCGACGGTGGTGTGCTCTCCAGATTGCATGATCCGGTATAGGCAACTTCAAGCAAGACAAGGCTCAAACCCGTAAGCAAAATCAAAGGCGCCAATCATTCTTGCCTTTGATCGTCAGAGAGATCGATTTGACAAATCGATCATATTTTCGGCGCAAATAGCTGGAGCCTAACTGCAGCTCCTTATCACCGGACTCCAGCCTTTGAAGACGATCGCTAATATGGTTCACGATCGCTTCCGCCGTGGTGTAACCCCGCAATTTATCGTCCCAGTACAGCGGATAACGTAACAAGGTCCCTGCAACCAGCTCGTCAAGAGACAGCCGCCGTAGCCTTCGCGCAAATGCCAGAGCATCGCCTGCGCGATCTTTGGTGAGCCCCCAGCCGGCATAGAAGGGTTGGCCATAAGTCACCACATCCACGCCGCGGAGCAGCGCATCGAAGCCCGACAGGCTGGTGAGCGTGTGTAACTGGTCTGAAGCGTCAATACAGCTCACCACAGAGCAACGCATTTCGATATGATCTGCAAGGGCCAGCGCTTCGGCTTTGTTGACCCTTCCCTTGCGGTTGCCAGACCAGACGTCCGGGTGCGGCTTGTAGACAATGAACGCATCGGGGTTTGCCTGGCGTGCAGCGCGCAGCAAGCCAAGATTGGTGCGCACATCAGGACAGCCGAGCAGGACGGACGCATCATCTTCCACCTGACCTATGACCAGCACTACGCGCCGGTCTTTGCTTTCCCACGCTGGCGCACGACGCGGTTCAAGATTGTATTTCGTTATGCCGCGATCAACGACCAGCTCGCGCAATGCTGCGGCGCGTTCCAGCTCACCCTCGCAAAATTGCGCTTCGGACAGAATACGCTCGAGTTCAGAAGGCTGCGTAGGGTCGAAGTAGATTCCCTCCGCATCCAACACGATCGAAAGCGGGGGAATGAGGTCGGAACCAAGGCCAACCGAACGAATGAACCCGTCTTCCATTCGCAGTGCGTTAGCGCCAGTGCGATTGGCGACAGCTTGCACATTGGGCGGAACTCGCCCTCCCCAACACAGAATGCGATCCTTGGCACAAGGCTTCTGCGCCTCAAGCGCCTTTACGTTCTTCGCGAACACCGCGGTCCCCGGCATGGTCCCAAGCAGAGGTGCAAGATTGGCCTGCTTCCACCGGCGCATTCCGAAACCAATCACACGGCCCTTGCGGGTCGGCCCATGCAGGACGGTCTCGATCTCAATCTGCCGCACCAGCCAGTCGATCGCATCGAAGATTGTGCCACGCTTCAGGGTCACCGGATCGATGTAGCGGCAATAGCGCATGCAACCCGCGGCAAAGAGCTCCTCGACACTCCTTTTCCGTTGTCGTCGGGAGCAGGAAACCCGGTCATCGGTTGCTCCCCAGCCGGCATACCAAGGCATGCCAAAGCAGGTGACCGGCTTGCCTGCGAGCAACGCCTCGAACCCCATTGTCGAGCTGACGACATAGACATGGTCCATCTCGCGAATGAGCGACATGGGCTGCACAGGGTCCACCAGCGGCACGACGCGGTCATTGGACAGGTCGGCCGCAAAATGGCCCGCCTTGCGCCCTCCACTGACTTCGGGATGCGTCTTCAGATAGATCGTGGCGTCCGGATGCTCGTCCAATGCGGCTTGCAGCATGAGCTGGAAGCACTCTGCGCTGGCGAGACCAAGGCCTATACTCAGGTCGCCGGCAGTCTGGTCGACAACCAGAACGCGCTTCACGTCGTCAGATTTCAGGGCTTTCTTGTCGAGCGGCGGTGCAAAATTGTATTTTGACAGTCCGTGCTTGATGACAAGCGCCTTGGCCCGCCGGACGTCTTCTTCCCTGATGGCTGATACACCTGAACCAGAGGCCAATATCTCGCCTTCGCTTGCAAGCATGTCCTCCAGGTCACTGGGACGTGTCGCATCATAATAGATGCCTTGTCTATCGACCGCCAAGGAGACGGGAGGATGCGTTTCACCCGTACCATAGGACCGCAAAAACCCATCTTCGAGAAATAGTGCCCTGCCTTGCCTGTTCGCAGCTTCAAGTTGCGCACGCTTGCCCGAAGGCTTGCTTCCCCAACCCAGATACAGGTCAACGCCATCGCGATCGGCAGAAGACAGTTCCTGCTCGATAAGAGAGTCAAGGAAGGGAATGCCCCTGATGGCACGGGAAGTGCGGATGGTCATGTCAGCTTGCTTGGTTGCAATTGGCTTTCGCGTCCACCCATTTGGCAAACAAAATTTGGTGACAGCCAGTCACCGCCAGTCGAATTGGACAGGGCGCAAGGCAGATAAACTGCCGGGCGAAAATACCGCCGCCAACCGAGCCCTCAACTATCCAGTGGCGGATCGAGGCGATATCCGAAATTGCGCACC
>CAJXLD010000280.1 GCA_913055595.1 uncultured Altererythrobacter sp. | reverse complement strand
ATCGGCACCGGCGCAAGCCGATCACCATGAGGGTAGTTGCGACAGGCAATGTCTGATCGATCTTGCGGATGGTTATGCCATGGCTCTGATCGCGGATGATGCGTCCGCAGTGCCCTGGGCGGAGGGTGCAGTAGTTGTCGAGCAACTGGCACCAATTGCGGCGGGTGAAGGAGCTTTCGATACGATCACCGGCGATGGCAATGACGATTTCGCCATTCATGTCGCCGATCCGGTCAGCAAGCAGGTCGGCCTGCTGAAGATGATGGTAGAAGGTGAAACCCCTGTTCTGGTCGGGATACGCCTCCAGGTGGACGAGACAGGCGCAATAGAGGAAGCCGAGCATCTAATCGCCCGCGATCTGTCAGAGCGTCAGCTGGCCAACCTGCAAACGCCGCGTCCCGGTTTGCAGCGCAGCGTTCCCGAGCTTTACGCCGATTCACGTGGTCGATTGCTGTGGCTGGGCCACTCATATTATGATGCACTGGATCTCAACAACTCCAGCTTTTCCAACATGGCAGATGATTGCGTCCGGCATGAGAACGGCAGTCAGACCGCACGCAACAGCTTTACGCGTCCGGGCATGGAGGAAAGCGAATTTTCCTATCTTGGCGGGTTAGGCTGCGCGGCGCAGATGGATACCAATATGTGGGAATATATCGACACGATCGAGAATCGCCGGGTCGAGATCGCCGATACAGAAACGGGCCTGGTCTGGGGCATGAGCCACTTTCATCACGATATGGCCGAGGACACAACGCCGCTGATCGGCGTGCCGTTTGCAAGCGAACGCGACATGAGCCGCTTCAACGCCTTCGACATGCCCGCCATCCATATCTACAAGATCTGGGGCGGTGCGATCCATGAAATCGAGGCGCTTGGCATCGTGATGCCCTATCAGTCGGAACATAGTTTCGTGGATTGATCAAAACGCAGCGACAGATGCAAAGGAAAAGGGCGGGGAGGCATCACGCCTCCCCGCCCTTCCTTGTTTGGCATTGCGCCGAGAGTCAGCCAGCGTGATCGGGATCCGCTGTAGCTTCTGCGTCTGCGCCACCTTCCTTTGTCAGTGCATTGGCGACCACCTCGGAGACATAGCCGAATGCCGCGCCAATGATCACCGAAATGGCAACCGGCAGGATGGCGACGGTCGGCTCATTAAACAGCGCACCGTCCTCACCCTTGAGCAGGAGCACGCCGAAGATCGAGGCAAAGCCATACACGCTCGCCGGGATGGTCGACAGCAGTGAAATCTTGCTCGACAGGCAGATCAGCGCCGCGCCAAGACCCACAGCCACAGGAGCGGCAAAGTCCCCAAGGCCAGCGAGTGGACCCATCAACAATACGGTCGCGCCATAGCCGACCAATGCGCCCCAGATCATGCAGACTATGGCATGGGTGGTCCCCTTGGTGCCGCCACCGGAATGGAAATGGGCGCCCCAGGCAATGAAGGCGATCCAGACTTGGAGATTGTTATCTCCGGCAAAACCAAGGCCAAACAGCCAGGTGGCCACAATGGCAAGCACACCGACGGATGCGGCAAGCGCAAAAAGTGCAGGCATCAAATTATCCCTCCCGAACAGATTCTTTTCATTGTCCGCCCCGGTTCCCCCCGGCGGCAGCGCGGCGGAGATTAGTGCAAGGCTCCGGCGCGGTAAATAGGCATGGTGGATAACTGCTCCTTTGTGCAAGAAAGGTGCGGGAAACGGTTGATATCAATATAGATAACTTCAACATGATCCGGAATGGACCTTGCCCTTCTTGCTGCACCGGCGTCCACACAATCGCGATTGCAGGCCAGCGTTTCTTGGCGCCGACATGCTCTCTTCTGCACCACCCTCTTGCCTTCCGGAAAGGACATGCGATGATCGGCGACAAAGAGGGAGGACAATATCATGAAAGCCGTTTCCGCTTCCGCAGCTGCGCTTGTCGCGTTGTCACTGGCCGCCTGCAATGAAATCTCGGTGGAAGTCGATACTGACCTGCAGGAATTGCAGGACCGGATCGCGATCGAGGACATGGTCGTTGAATATTACGCCAATCTCGGCGGCGGCGATGCCCATGCCTTCGACGACTATTTCACCGAAGATGCGATCTTCGATGTCAATGGAATCGTCGCCAACGGTCGCGAGGAGATCGCCGGCATTTATGAAGGGCTGGGAGACGACGACACCAGCGCCGGCAATACCGAAGGGCCGTTCCGCATGATCCTGTCCAACGCGGTGGTCGACGTGGACGGCGATACTGCAACCGCCAGCTTTATCTGGACCGGCATCAGCAACCCCGAGATCGGCGCCCCGCCCGTCTTCGTCGAACAGGGTCGCGAATATGATCGCTTGGTAAAGGTCGACGGCGAATGGAAGTTTACCCACCGCGTCGTCATTGCCGATAGCGGCCTGCCCGAAAGCATGAAGGAAACATGGGAACGTCGCGCCGATTTCAGCTTCGACGCTGCCGAGTAATCCGGCGCCTCAGACGCGGACGACTTCCGGCCTTAGCTGGTAGAAGATGTAAAGGACCTCGGCCCTTTCGGCCTCGCCAATTTCATTCTTGGCGAGGGCATCCATGACGTTGTCAACCACCGCCATGAATTCCTCATCCGAGATGTTCATGCCGCGATGGGCATCGAGCATGGTTTTGCCATTATAGACCTGCGGCCCGCCAGACCCGGTAATGAAGAAGTCGGCGGCATGCTGCTTCAAGCTCGGCACGTCACTGTTGGCAAAGCGCTTGCCCACTTTCGGGTTCGCGACGTGGTTGTCCACCACATCCGATGCGATGCGGGTGATGCCCTCGGTGCCGCCGAGCCGTTCATATAAGGATTGTGCCAAATTTGCCCTCCCTTGTCTGATCCGGGAGAATTATTACAGGCCGCCGAAAGGGCTACAAGCCCCTCCCCAAGTGTGGGCGAAGAGCATACTTCAGCAAATCAGGTCAACGCGTAGTAGCGCAGCCGGTTGCCTTCGGTCCGGCGTTCACCCACGCCGATGAAGACATGCTTGGTCAGCCAGTCATGCTTGCCCGCCGCGC
>CAJXLD010000279.1 GCA_913055595.1 uncultured Altererythrobacter sp. | reverse complement strand
CAGCTGCACCCGCTCGTCTGCTCGGCCTTCAACGCCGACTTCGACGGTGACCAGATGGCCGTTCACGTCCCGCTGAGCCTCGAAGCCCAGCTGGAAGCGCGCGTGCTGATGATGTCCACCAACAACATCCTCTCGCCTGCGAACGGCAAGCCGATCATCGTTCCTTCGCAGGACATGGTGCTGGGCCTCTATTACCTCTCCATGGACCGCGAAGGCGAACCGGGCGAGGGCAAGGTGCTGGCCGATATCGACGAGGTGCACCAGGCGCTGCATGTCGGCGCAGTGACGTTGCACTCCAAGATCACCACCCGCGTCCCGCAGACGGACGAGGATGGCAAGGAGTACATGAAGCGCGTCGAGACCACGCCGGGCCGCATGCTCATCGGCGAATGCCTGCCGAAGAGCCACACTGTGCCCTTCGAGGTCATCAACCGCCTTCTCACCAAGAAGGAAATCGGCGACGTTATCGACCAGGTTTATCGCCACACCGGCCAGAAGGACACGGTGCTGTTCGCCGACGCCATCATGGTGCTAGGCTTCCGTCACGCGTGCAAGGCGGGCATTTCCTTCGGCAAGGATGACATGATCATCCCCGAGGAAAAGGAAGGCATGATCGAAGAGACCAAGGCGCTGGTTGCCGATTACGAGCAGCAGTACCAGGACGGCTTCATCACGCAGCAGGAAAAGTACAACAAGGTGATCGATGCCTGGAGCCGCTGCGGTGACCAGGTGGCGAACGCCATGATGGACAAGATCCAGGCGATGCCGAAGGACGAGGACGGTCGCCAGAAGCCGATCAACTCGATCTACATGATGAGCCACTCCGGCGCACGTGGCAGCCCCGCACAGATGAAGCAGCTTGCCGGCATGCGCGGCCTGATGGCCAAGCCAAGCGGCGAGATCATCGAAACGCCGATCATCTCGAACTTCAAGGAGGGCCTGACCGTTCTTGAATACTTCAACTCGACCCACGGTGCGCGTAAGGGCCTGGCCGACACCGCTTTGAAGACGGCAAACTCGGGTTATCTGACCCGCCGCCTCGTCGACGTGTCGCAGGACTGCGTCATCGTTGAAGATGACTGCAAGACCGACAATGCACTGGAGATGCGCGCCATCGTCCAGGGTGGCTCGGTCATCGCATCGCTGGGCGAGCGTATCCTGGGCCGTACCACGGCAGAGGACCTCACCAACGCCAAGACAGGCGAAGTCATCGTCAAGGCCGGCACGCTGCTGGACGAAGCGATGGTGAAGGCGATCGAGGACGCCGAAGTGCAGTCCGCCAAGATCCGTTCGCCGCTGGTCTGCGAAGCGGAACAGGGCGTTTGCGGCACTTGCTACGGGCGTGACCTTGCCCGCGGTACGCCGGTGAATATCGGTGAAGCTGTCGGCGTTATCGCCGCGCAGTCGATCGGTGAGCCGGGCACGCAGCTGACGATGCGGACCTTCCACATCGGCGGTACCGCGCAGGTGTCCGAACAGTCCTTCATCGAGGCCACGCGCGAAGGCAAGATTGCCTTCGAGAACCGTGCCACGGTGAAGAATGACGAAGGCGCGTTCATCGTCATGGCCCGCAACATGATGCTGAAAGTCGTCGACAAGGACGGCAAGACGCTCGAGTCGCACAAGCTGACTTATGGCGCCAAGCTCCATCTTGATGAAGGCAAGGCCGTCAAGCGCGGCGACCGCCTCGCCGAATGGGACCCGTACACCACGCCGATCGTCACCGAGACGGGCGGTACGGTGAAGCTGATCGACATGATCGACGGCGTTTCCGTGAAGGAAGAGGCCGATGAGGCCACGGGTATCTCGTCCAAGGTCGTGATCGACTGGCGTTCGGCACCGAAGGGCGCCAGCCTGCAGCCGATGGTCGTGGTCCAGGACAAGAATGGCGAGCCGGTCAAGTTCGAGAACGGCTCGACCGCCAGCTACATGCTGGCCGTGGGCGCCATTCTCTCGGTCGCCGATGGTGACAGCGTGAAGCCGGGTGACGTGATCGCCCGGATCCCGACGGAAGGCGCCAAGACGCGCGACATCACCGGCGGTCTGCCGCGTGTTGCCGAGCTGTTCGAGGCCCGCCGTCCGAAGGATCACGCCGTGATCGCGGACATTACCGGCCGGGTCGAGTTCGGCCGCGACTACAAGAACAAGCGCCGCATCTCGATCGTGCCGGAGGATGATCCGGAAGGTAAGGTCGATTACCTGGTCCCGAAGGGCAAGCACCTGACGGTCCAGGAAGGCGATACCATCCAGAAGGGCGAATACCTGCTCGATGGCCACCCGGCGCCGCACGATATCCTGTCCATCCTCGGCACCGAGGCGCTGGCGGATTATCTCGTCTCGGAAATCCAGGAGGTCTATCGCCTGCAGGGTGTGCCGATCAATGACAAGCACATCGAGGTGATCGTTCGCCAGATGCTGCAGAAGATCGAGATCAGCAATCCGGGCGATACCAACTGGTTGCCGGGCGAACAGGTCGACAAGATCGAGTTCCTCGAGACCAATGACGAGCTGGCCAAGGCCAAGAAGAAGCCGGCCGAAGGCAATCCGGTGCTTCTGGGCATCACCAAGGCCTCGTTGCAGACGCGCTCCTTCATCTCCGCGGCCTCCTTCCAGGAGACCACGCGGGTGCTGACGGAAGCGGCTGTCCAGGGCAAGGTCGATACGCTCGAAGGCCTCAAGGAAAACGTCATCGTCGGCCGCCTGATCCCGGCCGGTACCGGTGGCGGCATGCGCCGCTACCAGGCGCTGGCGGACGATCTGGACGCCGACATGCTGGAGGAACGCAAGAAAGCAGCTGCCGAAGCTGCCGAGGCGCTGCCGGCCGAGATCGCGGAAGCCGCCGAAGCCGAAAAGGCCGAGGATGCTGCGGGTGAGGGCGACGCCTGATCCGACGGTTTCCGTTGAAAATCAAGGGGCTGCCGGTTCTGCCGGCAGCCCTTTTTTATCGCGGGCAAGAGGTCCGCAAAAATCCGTATCAGGCGCTTGACCTTTGCAAATCCCGCGCATAGGTTCCGCGCCTGTTTTTCGGGGGC
>CAJXLD010000278.1 GCA_913055595.1 uncultured Altererythrobacter sp. | reverse complement strand
GCCGCAGCGATCTGCACTTATGGCTTCATGAATGTCCTGCCAAGATACGAGCCTCCGGCCATACGCTTCGAAATGCCCGATACGGTAGTGCCCTTCGCACCTGCCGCCGAGAGTGACCCGGAACCGTCAGAAGAGGTCGCCGGGGCGGAAGAGGATTCAACTCCGTAGTGACCAAGCACGGAATCTCCGCAAGATCAGGGAAAAGAAAGTAGAAACCATTTTCCCGAACATTCGCTTAGCCCGGTCCTTGTATAAACACGTCAATTCGGCACATGTTCAAAATCTGGCAGGTAGACAAATATGTCCATTCGTTTCGCAGCTCCCCATCATGCCATCCGCAACAGGATGGAGTGTGTGGAGGCACAGGCTGCTTGCCGTTTTCCTGCCAATGACAATAATCCCAAGCATGTCAGCGAAGCGACGCTGCGCGCTGCCTTGCGGCATTTCGCCAATCACGGATTGGAGGCAGCGGACCACGCCCGTGCCAAGGCTGAAAAGGCGCAGCGCGACGGAGACGTGCAGACCTATCTCTGGTGGCTGGAAATCTGCCGCGCGCTTGACCGCCGGATGGCCATGCATCTTGCCAGGCAGGTTGCAGCCAGCTGATCTGCTGCAAGCAAGGGTGCCAAAACCCCTATATCCTTATTAATCGGTCGCTTACCATTTACCGCTAGGTTTCCCGGCATATACGGGGAGCGCAACCATAAACAGGATTGAACAGAGACTGGCCGACATGTTCGGGCTGGGTAGCGAAGATACAAGGATTCGCCGCCAGCTAGTGTCTGTTCTGCATTCCCGCCCCATCGGCATTGTTATCGGCTCGGCCAGTGGGGTAGCGGTGGCGGCGGCTGCCTTGGCTTCCAACCCACCTTCCGTCTTGCGATGGACGCTGGGTCTCATGGCTCTGTTTGCCGCCTCTCGCGCCATATCATCTTACGGTTCACGTTCGCTGGATAACGGCTTTGGCCGCTTCCTTCGGCGCACTTACTGGATGGGCGCGCGCGGCTATGCTGCGACTGCGGGGCTGGCCGCGGGGCTATCGCTGGTTGTTTCAGATCATGCGCACGTCCAGATCCTGCTGATCGGTTTTGCACTGACCTTCGGCGCGGGCATTTCGATCGGCAACGCCTGCAGGCCGATGGTCACGCTGGCGCAAATGAGCCTGACACTGGTTCCCATTGCCATTGGCGCACTTATCGTCGGATCGATCCCGCTGCTGGTACTGGCTCTGGTCCTTTGCGCTCTTTCCATTGCCCTGGGCGTAATGACCATGAACATCGCTTCAACGCTGGTGGATCAGCAACGCACCTCGCTGGAGAGCGAGGATCTGGCAGCGCAAATGCAGGAGTTTGCCCGCACGGACCAGGTTACCGGCCTCGCAAATCGCACAGGTTTCGAGGTCAAGGCGCGTGAGCTGTTCAGTACGGTAGCGCCGGACAAGGTTCTCGCCCTGTTGTGGATCGACCTGCATCGTTTCAAGGACGTGAACGACACGCTGGGCCACGAGACGGGCGACGCAGTGCTTATCGAAGTGGGCAAGAAGCTGGATGGATGCTCTCCCGGGGGCGCGGTCGTTGCTCGCTTTGGAAGCGACGAATTCGTCATTCTTGCCGAACTGGACAACCGCAAGGAGCTGGACGGGCTGGCGAACAAGATCTCGGATATCCTCGAGCAGCCGGTGAACATCTTCGGGCACCGGATCAACAGCGGCGCAGCGATGGGTGTATCCCTCAAGGACGACAGCGTAGAGAGCTTGGACAGGCTGATGCAGCATGCCGACCTGGCGCTCTATCAGGCAAAACTTGCTGGACGGGGCAGCGTTTCCTTCTTCAATGAGAGCATGACCCGGGACCTGCTGCGCAGGACCGAACTCGAAGGCGAACTGCGCGGCGCGATCCAGCGCGACGAACTGTCGATCTATTTCCAACCGATCATCGATCTCGCCAGCGGTGAAATCCGTGCCTTCGAGGCATTGGTGCGCTGGTTCCACCCGACCAAGGGTGAAATGTTGCCGCAGGAATTCATCCCCGTCGCCGAGGAATCGGGCCTGATCATCACGCTGGGCAATTGGGTTACGCGGCAGGCGGCAAAGGTCGCGGTGAACTGGCCGGACCACGTTCGCCTGTGTGTCAATCTCTCCCCTGTCCAGATCCGCGCGCCCGGCGCGGCGCTGGGCATTCTTGCTGCGATCCGCGAAGCCGGAATCGATGCCAGCCGGCTCGAACTGGAAGTCACCGAGAACCTGTTTCTCGATGACGATGCGGAAACCGCGCTCTTCCTTGAACAATTGTCATTGGAGGGGGTGCAATTTGCCCTCGACGATTTCGGCACGGGCTATTCCTCGCTCCACTACATCCGCAAATATCCCTTCCGCACGATCAAGGTGGACCGCAGCTTCGTTTCCGTTCCCGGCGTCGACAAGCGCAACGATGCGATCATTCGCGCTGTCGCCAGCATGGGCGAAACGCTTGGCCTGGATATTGTCGCCGAAGGACTGGAAACTGCAGAGCAGGTCCGTTCTGTTCGGAGCGCAGGTTGCACGCTTGGCCAAGGTTTTCATTTCAGTGGAGCAGTGCCCGAACACATGGCGCGCAAACTGCTGGATGACGAAACGGCCTGCCGCGTTCCGACGCGCCTGGCGGGCTAACCACCACTCTTCCATCGAAAATCTGTGCAATTGAAACCGCTTTGGCGTATGATTTGACGATTCCTGCCTGCTATTATTGCTATTGCGAACTGATATCAAATATTCTTGCCAATTTTGGGCCTTTCGCAGTTGCAATATGCATTTTGCAGGCTTACGGCCAAGCCTGAACACAGGCCGAGTCCCCTATGCGGTGCGCGGGACCGGCCCTGACCATCAGCCCGCAACAGCGCCCGCGCAGCTTGAAGGACTTGGCTTAACCCATGGCACGCAAGAAGATCGCGCTTATCGGCGCCGGCATGATCGGCGGCACGCTCGCCCACCTCGCAGCGAAAAAGGAAATGGGCGATGTCGTCCTGTTCGACATTGCCGAGGGCATGCCGCAGGGTAAGGCGCTCGACC